>JBBQXI010000034.1:0-16252 GCA_038209805.1 Bacteroidales bacterium
TTTATTGTAACATATAAAACCACCGTCTAAGACGGTGGTTACGAGCAAAAGGCTATGCCTATAAATTTGCCCATGTAAAATAAATACAACTATGGGCAAATTTAGACAATTATCGCATGTGTATTACAAATGCGAGTATCATGTGGTTTTTACGCCGAAGTATCGTTTTAGGATTTTAACTGGAACGATAAAACTTCAAGTAGAACAAGACCTTCGGGCAATATGCCAATGGAAGGACGTGGAAGTTGAAGAGCTGAATGTACAGCCAGATCACGTGCATTTAGTCTGTTCCATTCCACCAAAGTTTTCAGTATCCGAGATACTGGGAATAGTAAAAGGGAAAATAGCGATGCGAATTTTCAAATCGTATCCTGAGTTAAAACGAAAGCCATACTGGGGCAATCATTTTTGGGCAAGAGGCTATTTCATAAGTACAATAGGCTTGGACTCTGAAATGATAAAAAGGTATGTAAAACATCAAGAACAAGAAGACAAGAAAGAGGAGAAGCGTTAGTTTTTCCCTCTTTTAGAGGGTTCTGAAGTTTAAAGCCACCTGCTCTGCAGGTGGTTATTTACTTTTTTTACTGATGAGGATACGTGTGTTAGTGTTTCTATCCGTCTAATGGTCACAATCTGTATAATTAATTTTCAGGTGGAGAAAGAAAAATTTGATATCAATCAACTGATTGCCAATCAATTATTGGGAACAATTTCTGAAGAAGAAAGTATGTTTCTTGATGATTGGATTGAACAGTCGTTTGAAAATCAGAGACTTTATTCGGAACAAAAAAGATTGTGGAATCTTTTTGAGATTCATCAAAAAGTACAAAAAATCGATGAACGCAAAGCCTACCAGAAAATATCCAATCAAATCTTTAGCAGGAAAAAGACTAATGTTTTCGTTTGGATACAGCGAGTTGCAGCAATTTTGCTTCTGCCTGTAATTGTTGCTTCAGCTATATATTTTTATTCCGAAAAAACCACACGTAACCAATTTTCGACAGTGTATAATACCGTTGAAACCCCGCTCGGAATGCGGTCGAGCTTAACGCTGCCCGATGGAACCAGAGTATGGCTTAATGCCGGGAGTAAGATTAGTTATCCTGTTTTATTTGCAAACGATTTTCGGAAGGTGAGCCTGGTTGGTGAGGCCTATTTTGAGGTAAAAAAGGATAAAAGCTGGCCTTTCGTGGTTGCTGCCAAAAATATGAATATTGTGGTAAGTGGAACAACTTTCAACTGTAATGCGTATCCGGAAAATGATCAGATACAAACAGTTTTAGTTGAAGGGGCAGTTTCTCTAGTGAATAGCAGCGCTACGGTGAATGTTTCGATGGCTCCGGGTGAATTGGCAACCTTTAACATTGGAGATCAAGAGGTTATCAAGATAAAAACCGATTTGCAAAAATATGTTGCTTGGAAAAGTGGAAAACTGATGTTCAGAGATGATAAAATGGACAAGGTGGTTGAAAAGCTTGAACGTTGGTATAATGTTGAATTTGAAATAGAAGATCCGGAAATTGCAAACTATGTTTATACAGCCACTTTTGTTGATGAAAGTCTGGATCAGGTACTGAAAATGTTGACGCTTTCTGCCCCTATTAGGTACACTATTTCAGAGCGGAATAAGCAAGAAGATCAGACATTTGCAAAGGCTGTAGTAAAATTATATAAAAAGATTAATTAGAATTTTAAACAAAAATTATATGAAATAAAAAAAGAGAAGAAATGTTGCAACCATCTCTTCTCCAATTGATTAATAAATATTGCCAATTTATTAACTGTAAATCAAACCAAAAGTATGAAAAAAAATCTGTTTTTAAACAGAGTGCGAGGCTATTTGGCCTTACACTCAAATGTATTTAGGGTTATGAGACTAACATTCTATCTTTTGTTACTCACTATTTTCCAGGGTATTGCTGGAAATTCCTATTCGCAAAACACAAAACTTAGCTTCAAGATGAATGATGTTAAGGTTAAGGATGTGTTAAATGTAATCGAGGAAAAAAGTGAATTCTATTTTCTTTTCAACAGCAAATTAGTCGATGTTGAACGTAAGGTTGATATTAATGTATCTAACCAACAGGTTGACAAAATCCTCAGCAACTTGTTTGTTGGGACAAATGTTGGCTATACGGTGTTAGATCGTCAGATTATTATTCAGCCAATCAACTCAGTTTCTGAAGTTGGTTCAATTCAGCAAAAAATGATTTCTGGCGTTGTAAAAGATGAAAACGGTGATCCGATTCCCGGAGTAAGCGTTGTTGTCAAAGGCACAACTCGTGGTGCATTAACCAGTATCGATGGAAAATTTCAAATCGAAGTTTCTGGTGGTGATAAAGTTCTTCAATTTTCGTTCGTAGGAATGAGAACTCAGGAAGTTGCAATTACCGACCAACGCACTGTTAATATTACATTAGTCCAGGAAACTATCGGCATCGAAGAAGTTGTTGCTGTAGGTTATGGCGTTCAGAAGAAAGTAACTTCAACAGGTTCGGTGGTATCTTCAAAAGGTGAAGCGCTCCAAAAATCGCAAAGTGCCAACTTAACCAATAACCTGGTAGGACGCATGCCTGGGTTAACAGCTGTAACCCGAAGCGGCGAACCTGGAGCTGATGGCTCTACTTTGCGTGTTCGCGGTTCGAATACGTTGGGTGATAATAGTCCATTGATAGTTGTCGACGGTGTTGCGAACCGTAGTATGGAGCGACTCAATCCAAGCGATATTGAAAGCGTTACTGTTTTGAAAGACGCCTCAGCTGCAATTTATGGTGCACAAGCTGCAAATGGAGTTATCTTGATTACAACAAAACGTGGTAATAATGGTAAACCGAAAGTAACCATTAACATGAATCAAGGGATTAACCAACCTACCCGTATTCCTGAAATGGCCAATGCAGCCCAGTATGCAACCATGCTGAATGAGATTAATTATTATAAGAATCCTGCCGGAGGACGTTTCTCGAAATATTCGGCTGACGACATTCAGAAATACAACGATGGTTCTGACCCATGGGGACATCCAAACACCGATTGGTTTGGTGAAGTTTTTAAAGATTGGTCAAGTCAAAATCAACAGAATGCATCAATTTCAGGTGGAAATGAAAATATGAAATATTTCATTTCCCTTGGTGCAAAATACGAAGATGGTTATTACAAAAACAGCGCTACCAATTACAAACAATACGATTTCCGTACCAACATCGACGGTAAAGTAAATAAGTATGTTAGTTTGGCATTTGATGTTGCCGGACGTGAAGAATTGAGAAATTACCCTACCCGTTCTGCTGGTTCAGTTTTCCGTATGTTAATGCGTGGTAAACCAAATATGCCTGCATATTGGCCTGATGGTACTCCCGGACCGGATATTGAATATGGGGATAACCCTGCGGTTACTACCACTTCTGCTACTGGCTACGATATGGACAAACGGTATATTCTCGAAAGTAATTTGAGAACTGTGATTACAGTTCCTTGGGTTAAAGGATTATCGGTAACTGCAAATGGTTCGTTTGACAAGAATTTCAAATTCCATAAAAAGTTTGAAACTCCTTGGTACCTCTACACCTGGGATGGTAATGCTGACCATGTGTTGACTAAGGGTAAACGTGGTTTGGATGCACCTCAGTTGTCAGAAGATATGGCAGATGCACAACGTATCACTGTAAATGCGTATGCTACTTACGAAACAACTTTTGCCGATATTCACAACCTTAAAGTAATGGCCGGTTTTGAACGTCGTTTTGGTGGTGAAGATAAATTTAACGCTTTCCGTAAAAACTATATTTCGGGTGCAGTTGACCAATTATTTGCAGGAGCTTCCGACCAATACATGTCGAATAGTGGTTCTGCAAGCCAAAATGCTTATCAAAGTTATTTCGGTCGCGTAAATTACGACCTGAGCAAGAAATACATGGCCGAGTTTGTTTGGCGGTACGATGGTTCGTATATGTTCCCAACATCCAAACAATTTGGTTTCTTCCCTGGTGTTTCTTTGGGATGGCGTGTGTCGGAAGAAAACTTCTGGAAAGATAATTTAGCTGTTATCAACGACTTCAAATTACGTGGATCGTGGGGTCAGACCGGTAACGACCGTATTGATGAATATCAATATCTGGCAACTTATGGTTACACGGATAACCGAACCTATGTATTTGGATCGTCGGATGCTAAATTGCTGAATGAAACAAAAATACCGAACCCAAATGTTACCTGGGAAATTGCCAATCAAGCTAACATTGGGTTTGATGCGCTTACGTTGAACAATAAATTATCATTTTCTTTCGATTACTTTAATAACCTGCGTACCCAGATTTTGATTAAACGGAATGCTTCTATTCCTAATTCAACGGGCTTGACTTTACCTCCTGAAAATATTGGAAAAGTTAGAAATGCCGGTGTTGAAGCGGCTATTGGTTACCACAATAATGTTGGTGATTTGCAATATGATGTATCTGTAAATGGTAGCTACTCGAAGAATAAAGTTATTTTTTGGGATGAAACACCTGGCAAACCAGAATATCAGCAAAATACTGGTAAACCAATGCCTAGCTATAATTCTGACACTAAAACATTTAATGAGGATTTGTATTATCAGGCGATTGGTATCTTTAAAGATCAGGCCGCTGTTGATGCTTATCCACATTGGGCAGGAGCGCAACCAGGCGATATCATTTTTAAAGATGTTAACGACGATAAAGTAATTGACGGTTTGGATCGGGTTAGAAATTTGAAAAATGACCTACCACGATTTGTTGGTGGTTTTAATGCAAGTCTGCGTTACAAACAATTCGATTTAACCATGTTGGTTCAGGCTGCATTGGGTGCAGTGCAATATGTTAGGGCAGAATCAGGTGAAATTGGCAACTATTACAAAGATTTTGCCGATAATCGCTGGACTCCTGAAAACATCAATGCTTCGTATCCAAGAACATTTAACCGCGACGAAGAGTATTGGGGAAGTCAGGCAAATACGTTCTGGCTCAGAAGTACCGATTATATCCGTTTAAAGAACCTTGAAATAGGTTATTCATTACCAATGAGTGTCAGTAAATCAATAGGGATAGAGAACCTTCGTTTCTATATGAATGGCACGAACTTGCTAACTATCGACAAAGCCAAAATAATTGATCCTGAAGTAACAGGTGGAACTTCCTATGCTCCTCAGAGAATTATTACAGCCGGTTTAACTTTAACATTCTAAAAAAAGGATTAACTATGAAAAAGATATTCAATCTAATCATGTTTGTATCATTCATTACTATACTCTCATCATGCACCAAAACAGATGATTTTCTGGATAAAAAACCATTAGGGGACTATTCAGAGGATGCTGTATGGGGCGACCCTGCTCTTGTTGAAACTTTTGTGAACAGCATGTATCGCAATGCCTTGGGTTTTCCGTTCTCCATTGAGCGCCTTTCTGATTATTCGGATGAATCTCATTTTACTCCTGACTGGGATGTAACCAACTTTAACAAAAGTTTGATGACCCAGGATGGTTTGCAAGGTTGGGAAGTCAGCTGGGCCACACCACATACACTCCATTTTCGTTGGGATCCGCTGTATGCCAATGTTCGTCGTGCCAGCATTTTCTTTTCGAAGATTAATAAAGTTCCCGGAGACAAAGCGGTAATCGACAACCTGAAAGGACAGGCCTATTTTTTGCGGGCATGGACTTATTTTTACCTGACTAATTTGTATGGTGGAGTTCCAATCATTACCAAAGTATATGGATTATCTGACGAATATTCAATTGCCCGTAATACTTATGACGAATGTATGAAGTATGTTGTTGGCCAGGTTGATTCGGCTGCCATGTATTTACCTGATACCTATGCTACCAATGGCCGTGTTACCAAAGGCGCTGCATTGGCTTTAAAATCAAGAGTATTGCTATACGCAGCCAGCGATTTGCACAATTCGGCTAAAAATAGTGTAGTTACCAGTGGTTTCTCTAAACCTGATTTATTAGGTTATACCGGTGGTGATGCTACTGCACGTTGGACTGCTGCTAAAGTTGCCGCCAAAGCGGTAATCGATCTGGGTAAATATAGTTTATACAAAGCTGCTCCTGCTGCTACTGATTCTGTTGCCAATAACTTCGTTGAATTATTCACTTCCAAAGGTACAAGTGAAGATATCTTGTTGCAATTCTTTACTCCAAAAACCGATGAAGATTGGGATGGATATAATCCTGCATTGTATTGCGGACCTAACGGATACCACAACTGGGGAAATAATTGTCCGCTTGGTGATTTGGTTGATGATTATGAAATGAAAGACGGAAGTAAATTTGACTGGACTAATGCAAAACACAAAGCGAATCCTTACTTAAAACGTGATGCCCGTTTGTATGCAACAATCTTGTATGAAGGCGTTCAATGGCGTAAACGTCCGGATGATGCTTTGAAAATTGATCCGTTCAGCAAAATTCAGGTAGGACGTGTTTATGATGCATCTGGTAAGATGATTAGAGCCGGTTTGGATACCCGCGAAGGACCGATCGAAGACTGGAATGGTGGAAAATCAGGATACTATCTTCGGAAATATGTTGATCCATCAGTTGATCCGCAATACGTGAAACAGGATGTTCCTTTCAAACACATTCGTTATGCTGAAATTCTGTTGAACTATGCAGAGGCATGTATCGAACTGGGTCAGGATGCTGAAGCCCGTAATTACATTAATATAGTTCGTAAACGTGCAAGTCAACCTGATTTGGCTGCTACCTTAAGTGGCGATGCACTTCGTCAGGCTTATCGTCACGAACGCCGTATTGAATTCGCATACGAAGATCAACGTTTCTGGGATGTCCGCCGTTGGGTAATTGGAGCATCTGCTTATCATCAGACGTCCAGGGTTGATGTTCGTTATGAAACTACAGAATCATCTGTAGCAAGCTATCGGAAAGCTGATGGCACTACTTATGGCGCTCCAATTTTCAGTAAAGTTGATCTTGGCGGAGATGCAAGGGCTTGGAATAATAAATGCTATTTCTTCCCGATTATGCGTAATGAAATGAATAAAAACACCTTGTTGGTTCAGAACCCTGGATATTAATCAATCTATCCTACACAGTATCTAATAAAAGCGGCTGCCCTTTGGGGTGGCCGTTTTTTGCATCTATCCAATTAATCAGCTATTTTTGATTAGCATAAAATCAATTTCCAATGAACCGAACTCTGATATTCACAATTATTGCGATGTGTTGTCTGTATTCATGTAATGCTCCTAAAATGAAAGTTGACCTGATTGTTACTAATGCTAAGATTTATACCGTTAATGATTCTTTTTCAATGGCCGA
The DNA here is from genome assembly GCA_038209805.1 of Bacteroidales bacterium. Lineage (GTDB taxonomy): Bacteria > Bacteroidota > Bacteroidia > Bacteroidales > Prolixibacteraceae > Aquipluma. The sequence goes on from JBBQXI010000034.1 coordinate 7,307, forward strand.
AAGCTTGGTGGTGAAAGATGGTAAGTTCGTTGCTGTTGGCACTAATGCTGATATTGCAGCTAAGTATGTTTCAGAGCAGTTCCTTGACTGCAAAGGGAAAACTGTTTATCCGGGTTTTAACGATGCACATTGTCATTTTTACGGCTACGGAATGGATCTGATGCAATATGCTGATCTGGTTGGGCTCACTGATCAGGAGAGTGTGTACCAAAAGCTTCAGGAATACCAAGTAAGGAACGGTGACAAGTGGATACTGGGCCGTGGTTGGGATCAGAATTTATGGCCTGAAAAATCATTTCCTGACAACAAGCGGTTAAACGAACTGTTCCCAGATATTCCGGTTTACCTTGTTCGTGTTGACGGTCATGCAGCTTGGTGCAATGCCAAAGCTCTTGAACTGGCTGGAATAACTGCTAAAACAAATATTGCCGGAGGAGAAGTATTGTTGAAAGACGGCCAGATAACAGGTGTCTTGATTGACAATGCCAAAGAGCTGGTATTTAAGCAAATTCCTTCACCGTCGCCAGAGCTGAAATCAAAGGCATTACTTGAAGCGCAGAAGAACTGTTTTGCAGCTGGACTAACTTCGGTTACCGATTGTGGCCTTTCGAAGGAAGTTATTTTGCTGATCGATTCATTGCAAAAGAATGGCGAACTTCAGATGCGAATCAATGCGATGATGGAGCCGAGCAATGAAAATTTGGAATATTTTCTAAAAGGTGCACCTTATAAAACCGATCGTTTACAGGTAAATACCATCAAACTATATGCTGATGGAGCTTTAGGTTCTCGTGGTGCTTATTTGCTGGAAGATTATTCAGATGACCAGGGAAACCGTGGTTTACTTATGGAGAAAACATCGTATTACGAAGAAATTTGTCAGAAAGCATACACTGCCGGATTTCAGGTGGCCACCCATTGCATTGGCGATGGCGCCAACCGGTTTATACTGAACATATATGCCAAATTTCTGAAAACGAAGAACGATCGTCGCTGGCGAATTGAACATGTACAGGTCGTACATCCTGATGACATGGCCTCATTCGGGAAATACTCGGTAATTCCGTCAATTCAGGCAACTCATGCTACTTCTGATATGTTTTGGGCCGACGAGCGTTTGGGTAATGAACGCCTAAAAACAGCATATGCCTATCAGCAATTACTTGCACAGAATGGATGGCTTCCAAATGGAACCGACTTTCCGATTGAAGACATCAGCCCGATAAAAACATTTTTTGCCTCTGTTTGCCGGACGAATTCAGAAGGACTACCAGTTGGTGGATTCCAGATGGAAAATGCCCTGACGCGTGAACAAGCTTTACGATCAGAAACGATTTGGGCTGCAAAAGCAGGGTTTGAGGAAGGTAAAATAGGAAGTATTGAGATAGGAAAGGAAGCAGATTTTGTGGTTCTCGACACCGATTTGATGAAGTGTAATGACGAGGCAATTCTTCACACAAAGGTTTTGAAAACAGTTTTGGGAGGAGAACTCGTATTTGAATCAGAAACAGATCAGGAAAAAATTCGTTAGTAAGTACATCATTATTTTCGTGTACTTTCCCAATCAGCCCAATTGATGGATGCGAAAAAACTACGAAGCATTCCGTCGAACAAACGAATGGCCTGAATCCGGGAATTGGCCGAATTGATTTCCTGTGTTTCAACTGTTATCATTTTAATTCGTTGATCAATAAATGCATTGTAATCATTCAAGGTCTGCGTATAATCGGCAACCGTTTTTTCTTTAGCCATCAGCTCAAATTTTTCAGGGATTCGGATGCTATCAATTTTTAAAGCTGGAATATACTGCAACAAGTGTTCGAAGGTTTTATCTGGCAGCTTAGCTTGCCAATCGGCATAATTACCAATTAATTTTACAAGTTCAGTTTTACTTTCACTGGAAGCCTGTGCTGGCAGTTTCCCAAGTTCCAGTTTCTGTTCATTTAAGAAAGATTCCAGAGTTGACCAGTTGGTTTTAATCGACGAAAATATGCTGATATCACTGTATGCCTGATCACTTGGAAGGCCGATAAAAAGTACTTTTATTTGGTAGGCGGGATTACTGGCCTTTAACTCTTCGATTGTTGATTTAAGACCGTTCGTTGCGGTTTGAAGGTCGCGGATTGCTTGCTGAACAGCTGAAAATTTAAGCTGATTCAAATCTTTTTCAATACTGTCGCATGCTGATTGTACCACGATTAACTTTTCCTGTACTAATTCGTTCTTTATCCCGCTTACTTTAATGTTTTTTGATAAGTACCACTCGTCGGAGGCTCCGGCAATTTTAAGGTAGACTGATGCCACTGCTATGTTTTCTTCCTGACGCGTTGTATCATTACTGCTAAATTGCCAGATTGCTTTGATGGTTGCTTTTACAAATGACTGCGAAAATTTTTCATTTGAGACAATAAGCTCTGCAGATTTTTGATTTTCAGAAGCCACAACTTTTATAAAATCATCGGTAGTAAACTGAACATTTTCGCTTAAGAGTTTCCATTCAGCTTTTTTATCGTTGAGCATGTAGGTAAGTCCATTATCGCCTCTCGAAAGTATTTGGGCGGTGCCTGTAATGTCGGCATAGGCATCCGGAAATTTGCAAAAATCCCGGCGACCACCTTCCATCTCAACCTCTAATTTCAATTTATGGCCGCGGGTAACAGTTAGAACATCTCCAGTTTTTAAGAGTGTTCCGTCAATCTTCATTTTAATAAATGGCTTTCTTGCAGGCTGCACAGCGCTTAATGTGCCAACCATAATAACCATAACCAGAATCAAGAAAATGGTTTTCATATTTCCGGATATTTAAGTACATGATTTGGTATAAAGTTAATTAAAAAGTAACGGATTGAATATTAGGTTTCACTGTTTTTTATGAAGTAAATTCCTAAGTATTGTATTTTATTGTATAGTAGTTTGTTGGCTGAGGCTGGAACAAATTAGTTCTTTATCATTTTTTCGGTATAAATCTGACGGGCTGTTTTTATTCTTACAAAGAATAGTCCACGGTTAATCCCGTTTAATTCAAAAGTAAAACGAGTCACATTTGGTTGTAATTTTCTTAGAATTTTACCATCGGCAGAAATCAGTTCGATGTCCTGAATCGCATCAGGAGCTTCAATTTGCAGCCTGTCGGTTGCCGGATTGGGAAAGATCCGAATATCTGAGTTGCTTAATTTTACTGAAGAATCTGTTAGTGGACCTTTGAATTCGGGTAATTTTTTGTCGCTGTATAACCGGTATTCTCCTGCCTTGAGCAAAATGGTTGTACTGACATCCGAAACGTTTAATTCAGCGCCGGTAAAGAATTCGTACCATAAACCAGTATGCTGAAACCCGGAAATAACAGTTTGATCGGCAAGTCCAAAATTGCCAAGTAGATTGATATTATGGTCGTTTAGCTTAAGTTGTATTTTTTTGAAATTGCCATTTACCGAAAGGGTTTCAGTTCCTTTGGTAAAAACATCAAATTGCGAACGTAAACGTAGCATTGCCGCATAGACATCAAATAGTTTTTTCCGTTCAGGGTCATCGTAATATTGCCACAGGATTGGCTTTTTACCTACCCGCCCGTTCTGATCAATGGAGATGTCGTAACCCAATTCGCCAAACTGCCAGATCATTTTTGGCCCGGCAAGCGACATAAAAAAGGTGGTTGCAAGCTCACTTCTAGTTAAAGCAATATTCAGTTCCTTAGTGTTGTATGTTCCAAGCGAGTTACCGTACGTTTCTGTTTTAAACATTTGCCGCTCTTCGTCATGACTTTCCATATAAGCAACCAACCCGGGTTTCGTAAAGCCTCTTTTCTGATAAGAGGCCCAATTGAAGTCCGACTTATTCGATTCATTATAACCCATTGCTGCTTCTGCAAAAGTTGAATTTGCATTTCCCCAAACCAGCATCCCATTTCTGTATGAAGTTAATTCCTGTTCTTCTGAATTGGCGGCAAAATGTTCAAGGATAACAATTGCCTTTGAATTCACTTCCCAAATCTTATCGGCCATTCTTTTCAAAATAGCAATTCGGGCGGCGTCGTATCCACCACCATCTCCCGGAGTATTGGTAAAGCCTTTGGTGAAATCGAAACGGAATCCATCGACTTTGTATTCGGTCATCCAGTATTTGGTAACCCGATCGACAAAATCTTTGGTGGCTTGACTCTCGTGGTTGAAATCGCTTCCCCAGCTGTATGACGTATTTGGCGATGTTTCGTTGTACCACGGGTTGTTGGCTGCCGGACGGCTCAATGTCGAATTCCAGTACATTTTAACCATAGGACTTGAATTGTACGAATGATTTAAAACCATATCCTGAATAACGATAAAGCCTTGTTTGTGGCATACGTCAATGAGGGCTTTCAGATCGTTTTTTGTTCCATAGGCTTTGTCGGGAGCAAAATAGAAATTCGGATTGTAACCCCAACTGTCGTTACCTTCAAATTCGCTGAAAGGCATCAACTCAATCGTGTTAATGCCAAGTTGTTTCAGGTAGTCAAGCTTTGCCAGAACAGCATTGTACGTGCCTTCAACAGTAAAATCGCGGAGAAGCAGTTCGTAAATTGCGAGTTTGCTTGTTTGTGGTATTGCATACGAACCGTTACTCCACGAATAAGGTGTTTGGGCTGTTTGTAAAACCGAAGCCCGGTCAATTGCTTTTCCTTCAGGATATGAAATCAGGTTAGGATAGGTTGATGTTGAAATGTATTTATCATCCGGATCGGAAACTTTATCGGTATACGGATCAGCTACTTTCAGGCTTCCATCAATCAGGTATTGAAAAACGTATTCTTTTTGTGGTATCAGGTTGTTGATTGTTAGCCAATAATAGTCACCATCTTTCTTCATTTGGTAACTATTATCGGGTAACCAGTCGTTAAAATCGCCGGTTACAAAAATATTATTTTTAAATGGGGCATAAATGACGAGGGTTGCCGACTGATCGCTTGTATAATTAATACCTGTAATTACATTGTTAGGAAGGGTTGCAGTAGTCGTGGTTTCACGGATACAGACATAAACTGAGTCTCTTTTAATCGTCGTATTTTGAGTCACTGTTGCTTTTAACCAGTAGTTTCCGGCATCTGGGATGGTTATAGTTTGGGCAATGGATGTACCTGTGGTGGAATAAATTTGCTGATTGTTCAGGAATAGTTTTAGATCGGCAGATACTGTAGATGACGCCGTAAATTGAAAATTTTGATTTTTATCGAAGACGTTTATGCGCGAAGGTGAGGTAATGTTGACGTGTAAATCTTCGGTGGATACATTGATAAAAATGTCGTTAGATTGTTTTGTTCCGTCAGCTGAGCGAAACACAAAATCCATTTTTGTAACTAATTCGGAAGGTAATACGGAATAGTAAGTATTGATACCGGGATTAATAGCCAATTCGTAAATACCATTTCCTTTGTTTGTTAGCTTTGGTTGTATCGCATTGTCATTCCAGTTTCCGATTACATGCTTCCAGTCACCAATACCAGCAATAGAAACTCCAGTATGAGCATATAATTCTCCTGAAAAAAGGCCAAGCCTGGAATCTTTCGACGAATCAAATGTAATGGTTACAGCTTTACTGTCGATGGGAAGGACTGGATTTGTGCTGATTTGAGCTAAAAGGCTGAGAGGGAAAAGAAATGCGATAATAAGGATACCAATACGGGTCATAACGGTAATTGTTTCAGGTCTGAAATGTTGATTGTTAAAAATACCCTGTCAGGCATTTTGTATCCTGACAGGGTAAATTAAACATGTGGCAGTTTATTTTGCCATTATGAGTTTTTATTACTGAATAGTACCTGCACCTGTTTTGAAATTCAGGTTTACTGTGTGCGATCCGGCGGTAACTGTAACGCGACTCTGGTCGCCACCAGTACCACGGAATGCAATTTTACCGTCCAGAACAATAAATTCGGATTGCCACCAATCGGTGAACCAAGGATGCCATGCGTACATTCTCAATTCGTCGGCAGCTAAGGTTTTAGTAACTGTAACCACACTATTGGCGTTATCAACTGAGAATAATCCCGCAGCATTGCCGGTATCCCATGAACCGATGGTATTGCCCATCAAATAGACTTTTGGGTCGGCAATGGCTATTTTATTTGCAGTCAAATCAACAACAACCATATAATAACCAGCAGTACCAGGAACCGGAATATTTTCGCCACCTTTAGCGTAAACTCCGTTAGTTGCAGTCCCGGTTGAACCAAAATCGTCTTTCCATTCTTTCTGAGGAGCGAATTTGAACCCACCGGAAGCTTCCATCCAAACGATTTTCCAGAACAAATTAGGATGGCTGTTCACCGGAATCATAGGGAGATCAAGAGTTGCCCAATCCCAACCGCCAACACCATCGCCAATCATATACAAAGCCGATGGATAAGCTGCAACAACTTTATAGGTCATCGCACCCAGATCAACGGTTACTTTGTAATTACCACCGGTTTCAGGAGTGGTTATTGCATCCGGATCGCTTCCGCCGCCTAAGTTTGCACCTAAGACACCTGCATCCTGTCCCGTTGCCTGACCCCATTGTGGTTGCCAAGTACCCAAGGTCTGAATGAACTTCATGCTTTTAGCTGCTGTCAAAACTAAAATTCCTTCATAAATGCCAGGAGTTGCAGTTTGGCTAATTTTAATAGCTTTGGTATTATCCCATTCGGCTTCTGTTCCATCGCCTAAAGCATAAATTGCATCAGGTAAAGCTGCAGTTTTAAACGTTACTTCAGGGCCGTATCCAGTGCCGGCGCTGTTGGTAGCATAAGCACGTACATAATAGGTTGTGTTGTGCTTCAAGCCTTTCAGCGAGCTGGTGAAAGCACCTGTCGTGTTTCCATCGGCAGTTTTTCCATCGGCAATAGTTGGACTTGCCTTAATGCCAAAACAAACCCCGCGGGCAGTAATACTAGAACCTCCATCCTTAGTCACATTACCTCCACCGGTAGCAGTAAAGCTTGTAATGGCCGTCACGGTAGCAGTGGTAAGTGTTGGTACAACAGGCAAAGTGGTAAATGTACTTTCTTCACCATAAATAGTTCCGTTTGGACCAATAGCATAAGCTCGGGCGTAATATTTGGTCGCATAAGTTAACCCGGTTAGGGTAACATTAAAAGTAGCAGTTAAAGTTTGCCCTGTATACGCAACTTTTGAGTTCTCAACTGTAGGTGCTGTTGCTGTATTGTAGCAAATGCCCTTTTCATTAAAGCCATCACCATCAGCTACTACAAAGCCTACAACTGTAGCTGTGCTTGATGTGATGCCAAGTGATTGTGCAGTATCGATCTTTGGGTCTAATCTGACATCAGAATACTCCTTTGTACAGGCTGTGAATAAGATTGACACAAATACAAAGGCGATCCAAATTCTATATAACGTTTTTCTTTTCATGTGAAATAATTTTAAACGGTTTAAGGAGCTGGTGTGAAAACAACCTTCATTGGTTTAGTTTCCAGATACAGTTTTATGTTATACTTTCCGGGAGTAACATTATCAATGTTTTGACTGTCGGCACCTGAAACGCTTTGGTATAAATTGTTCATATCGTGTCCGGCAGGGTTGTAGGCAACATTTACTCCAGCCCAACCTCCATGAGTTCTGAATTTTAAACCTCCGGCGGTAACGATTTGGGTAATATTCCAGGAATGGTCGGTGAAATTGTAAGCCATTTTGGTATCATTATCCCACCCACCAACAGCATCACCAATAATACCAATGGTAACATCTTTGTTGGTCATCTTTATTTGATTTGCATCGGTCAGATCAACAGTGATGTCGTATCCTCCAGTCGGAAGTGTAATTGCTGGTCCGTTTTCGGTTAAAATACCACTTGCCACGTCTCCGCCATAAACTTTACCATTATCCTTATTGGTGAATGTAAAGGCAGTACCATCACTATAAATCCATCCGGCATAGATCTTATTGTCAGTAGGAGAAGTAACTCCTTGCAGCGTTCCGGCGGTTGTTAAAAACAAAGTAGGAGGTCCGTAAGTAGTGATGTTAACTGCCTTTGGTTCAGAGATTGCAACGATTGGGGTTGCTCCTGAAGCTTCAATGGTTAATGAAGCCCTTACACGCAACTCCATTGCAGAGGTTTTATCCAAAGGCAATGTCTTAATTAATATTGAGTTAAGATCAGTTACAGAAATTGTGAACGTATCGTCTTTGCTTGAAGCAATGGCGATCGGTTTCTTAAATTGGTTTCCGGCCACATCGGCTTCCAGAAAATAAGTAACTGAACTTTGAAAACCAAAATCGGCTTCAGTTCCTACAAATTGGAGTGACTTAGATGCTTCTGATCTTTTTAGTGTTAGGTCTGGTACCGTTGAAATTACCGGTGCTGTTGGGCTGGCGAGCATAGTTGCTTTTGTTTCGTCCTTTTCACAGGCAGAGAACAAATTTACCAATCCAATGAAAGCTAAAAATATAATTATGTATTTTCTCATTGTAGTAAATTTAGATGTGGTTAATTGTAGCCAGGGTTTTGTTTGATGTTTGGATTGGCTGAAACTTCATCGCCAGGAATTGGAAACAGATTAAAGTGTTTGTCTGTTTTAGTTCCTGCAAATACATTTCCTTTCCATGCCCAGGTATAGTTTCCATCAGTAAATTGTCCAAAGCGGATCAAATCTGTGCGTCGGTGACCTTCATAGTAGAATTCACGTCCAAGTTCATCCAACATATACTGGTTGGTTAGCTGTGCTGTCGTAATGTTATGGGTATCATCTCCAAAAGCTCTGGTTCTGATTGTGTTTATATCAGCTACGGCGCCAGCTACATTACCTGATTTGAGTAATGCTTCGGCTCTCATTAAGTAGGCTTCGGAAAGTCGGAAAATCGGAAAGTCGGTACTTGAAAAGTCGGAATTGTAATTAACGATAGCAGCCCCATCAGAGCGTTTGTTTGTGAACTTGTAAACTCCGATACCCTGAGAGAATGTAGGAATATTTTTGAT
>JBBQXI010000035.1:0-16137 GCA_038209805.1 Bacteroidales bacterium
TCGGTGATTTCATCGTTAAGTTGAAGGATTTTGCATTGAAAGCCGGACAGAATGAAGATATCTCTAAAATGGATAGTAATTTTCAGGACAATGAATTGGGCGTAATCCGTCGTCAGATTGTACAAATCTATGATAACTTAAAAACCGCTAAAGATGAATTGACCACTGAAAAGGAAAAATTGTACGGACATTTACAGGTGCTGAATGAAGGCATTTCTATTTTTTCTCCCGAAAAGCATAAAATATTGGCAAACAGCCATTTTATTCAGTTTATAAATATGATTTCGGAGAGGTCGACGATTTCGGCCGAACACATTTTCACCATTTCTGAATTTGGAAAGGTACTTGAATTTGTGGATCAGTACCGAGAAAATGAACTTCCGGCACTAAATAAAGAACTTCCGCAACTCGAATATACCATTGAAAAGAGTGAAAAGTTCTTTCATGTGAGGTGTATCATTTTTGTTGACCGAAGTTTTGAAGTTTTGATAAGTGACGTTACCAAACCAGAAAAGCAAAAACTATTAAAACAACAACTTACCTCGAATATCGCTCACGAACTTAAGACCCCATTGTCATCCATTAAAGGATATCTGGAAACTATCTTGAATAACCCTAATATTCCGGAAGAAAAGAGAAAGTACTTTATTGAAAAAGCATTTGCCCAAGCTGAACGCCTCACTGATCTCCTGAATGACATCTCATTGCTCAATAATATTGAAGACGCAGGTGGCTTATTCGAGTTCAAATCGGTAATGCTGAAACCGGTTATACACGATGTGGTTGAAAACCTGAAACATCGGTTGAACGAAAAAAATATGGATTGCGTGGTAGATGTTAGCAAAGAAATAGTTGTTAACGGAAACGAATCTTTGTTGTTCTCGGTGTTTCAAAATCTGATTGAAAATTCAATTAATTACGCTGGAAACAATGCTACTATTACCATCAGGAAATACCTTGAAGACGATAAATTCTATTATTTTCAATATTGCGATACTGGCATTGGAATTTTGGATGAACACCTGACACGAATTTTCGAACGGTTCTATCGTGTTGATTATGGTCGCTCGCGCGAAACCGGAGGTACTGGTCTTGGTCTTTCTATCGTAAAGAACGCAATCCTGCTTCATAAAGGTGAAATATCAGTCAGGAATAAACCTGAAGGGGGATTGGAGTTTTTATTCTCGCTGTCCAAAAAATGAGGATTTAGGATGAATGTCGAAAATTGTCGAATTGGCTATTATCTCTAGCTAGCTAACTGAATGCTATACTAAAATATTTATTATCAGATATAAATCCCGGACTCCCGGGATTTTTTTTGTTTTGATCGGAGATTTCGAAACAGAACTCCTTTTAAATGGCCTAAAAACGTTACATGTTAAAGAGTAGATTTCATTTCAAGTGTGAATATTTTTTTTAAATTTAACAACACGAGTCTTACTACAGAGATTAAGAAAACTAAAGGAATCAAATAATGGATATAATACACATAAGTGCAGAATGTTATCCTGTGGCAAAGGCTGGAGGATTAGGTGATGTTGTAGGTGCATTACCTAAATATCAAAAGATGATTGGTCATTCGGCCTCAGTAATTATGCCTTTTTATCATGGAAAATTTAGTAAGGAGAATAAATTTTCAGTCATCTATTCCGGTTTTGCAAGATTAGGGCATACCAATTTTGCATTTAATGTGTTAACACTTGACGAAAATAAACTAGGCTATGAGATTTTTATGATTGATATTCCTGGATTATTCGATCGTGAAAATATTTACTCATACCATGATGATACGGAGCGGTTTATTACCTTCCAGATGGCAACCTTAAATTGGTTGAACCAGAGGAAAGAAATGCCGGATATTATTCATTGCCACGATTCGCAAACTGGTTTTATTCCATTCATGATGTCGAAAGTTCGTGAATACAGTAAATTCGAACAGGTACCAACCATTTTTACCATTCACAACGGGCAATATCAAGGGCAATTCGGGTTCGACAAATTATTTTTCCTTCCTCCTTTTCACTCCTATTTTAACGGACTGGTCGAGTGGCATAACCAAATCAATCCAATGGCATCAGCCATAAAGTGTGCATGGAGGGTTACTACGGTTTCTCCTAGCTATCTGGATGAGATTGGTTACTCCATGAAAGGTATGGAAGATTTATTACGTCAGGAACGAGGTAAATCAGTAGGTATTCTTAACGGTATCGATGCTGATGTATGGAACCCCGCAACTGATCTGATGTTGGAGCAAAAATACAGCATAAAAAATATTACTGAAGGAAAAGCTGCTAACAAGGAAGTCCTTTGCAAACAGTTTAACCTGAATCCGGAGAAACCACTGTTTACCTTTATTGGTCGTTTAGTTGGCGAAAAAGGTGCTGATGTACTTCCAGAGATTATTTACAACATAAGCAAATTTAACCCAGGCGAACAAAATATTTTGGTTTTAGGTTCGGGCGAAAAGCATATTGAAAATTCGTTGCTTCATTTGGAATCTGAGTTTAAGGGAAGTTACTGTTCATATATTGGATACAATGAGAAGCTTTCACATATGATTTATGCGGGAGCCGATTTTCTGCTGATGCCTTCGAGGGTTGAACCTTGCGGATTGAATCAGTTATATGCTTTGCGCTATGGTACAGTTCCGATTGTCAGGAGAACAGGAGGTTTGCGTGATACAGTGGTAGATATTGGCGATGGTGGTTTTGGTATTTGTCACGATCAATGCTCGGCATTCGATGTATTACATTCTATGCAGAGAGCCAAATCATTTTATCAGAAAAAGAGAGATTTTAATAGAATCAGAAAACAAATTATGCAGATTGACCATTCATGGAATAAAGCTGCACAGGATTACATCGAATTATACCAATCATTTAAAAGTTAAACATATGAAGAAAAAAACAAGAACGCTAGCCATTGTTTTGGGAGGAGGACAGGGAACACGATTAAATCCCTTAACAGAAACCAGGTCGAAGCCTGCTGTTCCTATTGCCGGAAAGTATCGTCTGGTAGATATACCGATTTCAAATTGTATTAATTCGGATATTAACCGAATATTTGTATTAACACAGTTTAATTCTGCCTCATTAAATCAGCATATTAAAAACACATATACGTTTAGCTTTTTCGACGACTCTTTTGTTGATGTTCTGGCCGCGGAGCAAACACCGGATAATAAAAACTGGTTTCAGGGAACTGCTGATGCTGTCCGCCAGTGTATGCAGCATTTCGTGAATTACGATTTTGAATATGCTCTCATTCTTTCGGGCGACCAGTTGTATCAGATGGATTTTAATGCTCTGATTGATGCACATGAAGCTGCTGGCGCCGATATTACATTGGCAACTCTTCCAGTGAATGCAAAGGATGCTCCTGACTTTGGAATCCTTAAAGCGAATTCAGAGAATGTTGTGACTGAATTTATTGAAAAGCCTGCAACAGAGCTGCTTCCCGACTGGATTTCTCCGGTTAGCGAAGAAATGCGAAACGAAGGGAAATTATATCTGGCATCGATGGGAATTTACGTGTTTAACCGCGATTTGCTGATTGAGCTAATGAATGTTAAAGACACTAAGGATTTTGGGAAAGAAATTATTCCACAATCGATTCACGATCGCAAAGTTCTCAGCTATCAATATGAAGGCTACTGGACTGATATTGGTAGTATTGATTCGTTTTATGAAGCAACACTTGAATTAACCGATGATATTCCGAAGTTTAATCTTTTTGATAATTCTAATGTGATTTATACGCGTCCCAGATTGCTTCCACCTTCGAAAATATCAGGAACCGTCTTACACAAAGCTGTAATTTCTGACGGATGTATTATCCAGGCCAGCAAAATTGAACATTCGGTAATCGGCATTAGATCACGCATCGGAAAAGACACGACTATCGTTAGTTCGTATGTCATGGGTAACGATTATTATCAGAATTTGGAGGAAATTGATCAGGATCATAATGATGGTAAGGTGATGGGCATTGGCGAACGTTGCTATATCAGCACTTGTATTGTTGATAAGAATTGTCACATCGGAAATGATGTGACAATAAAAGGTGGCAGTCATTTGCCCGATTCAGATAATAACCTCTATACCGTAAAAGAAGGAATTGTAGTAATTAAAAAAGGAGCTATTATTCCCAATGGATTTGTAATTCAGTGATCATATCTCCAAATGATATAAAGCCCCAACTAGTTTATACTGGTTGGGGCTTTTTTCATGACCTGACGCAAACAAAAAGACCCCCATAAAATGGAGGCCTTTCATATAATCGTGCGATTATTAACTAGTCGGCAAGATTGTAGCGGAAGAATCCGGTAACAGTCAATCCTTTGTCTTGACTTTTCAGGAAATCCGATACCGTTTGTTTGTTTTCTTTAATGAAAGCCTGATTTAACAGGGTATTTTCTTTAAAGAATTTTTCCAATGCACCTTGTGAAATTTTATCGAGCATTGCTTCAGGTTTACCTTCCTGACGGAATTTTTCTTTGGCAATTTCGAGTTCTTTTTCAACAACTTCGGCTGGAACGTTTGCTTTATCAACAGCAACAGGATTCATTGCTGCTACCTGCATGGCAACATCTTTGGTAATCTGAGCATCAACATCAGCTTTGTTAAAACCTACAAGTGTAGACAACCTATTTCCTGGGTGAATGTATGCAACAACAGTTTCAGCATCCAATTTTGAGTAATATGGTAAATCCAGTTTTTCACCGATAACACCTGTTTGTTCGATAACAAGATTTTCAACGGTACGTCCATCGAGAATCAATGCTTTTACTGCATCCAAATCAGCTGCATTGTTAGCAATAGCAGCATCCAGAATTTTTTCAGCAAAAGCAACGAATGCTTCATTTTTGGCAACGAAGTCAGTTTCGCAATTCAAAACGAGAAGTGCACCCGATTTTTTTGATTCGTTAACCTTGGCAAGCACTACACCTTCGGTAGCTGCTCTGTCAGCTCTTTTGCTGGCAACCAGTTTACCTTTTTCGCGAATAATGTCGGTAGCACGGTTAAAATCGCCCTCAGCTTCAGCCAAGGCAGACTTACAATCCATCATACCTGCGCCAGTTGCTTTACGCAACTTCATCACATCTGCGGCACTAATTTCCATAATATTTTCTATTTTAAGGAGTTGTTGAACGATTATTCATCAATTTCTTCGTCAAGATCTTCATCATCAAGATCTTCGGCATCGTCATCTTCACTGTCGACTGCAATTGATTTTTCGTCAGCAACTCTTGCTTTTCTACTTTTTACTTTTGTTTCTTTTTCGTCATCGTCTTTATCGCGTTCAACTTTGCGTTCAGAAAGTCCTTCGCGGATGGCATCAGTCATCGTTTGAACAATCAAACTGATAGACTGTGAGGCATCGTCGTTAGCAGGGATAACGAAATCAATTCCTTCTGGTTCTGAGTTGGTATCAACCATTGCAAAAACCGGAATTCCAAGACGTTGAGCTTCGCGAACAGCGATTTTTTCTTTCAATACGTCAACAATGAAAAGAGCTGCTGGAAGACGTGTTAAGTCAGCAATACTTCCGAGCATTTTTTCGAGTTTAGCACGTTGACGGCTAATCTGAAGTTTTTCACGTTTTGAAAGTACATCCCAGCTGTTGTCTTTGGTCATTTTGTCGATCGACATCATTTTCTTAACAGCTTTCCGGATCGTTGGGAAGTTGGTAAGCATACCACCTGGCCAACGCTCAGTTACATAGGGCATGTTAACGCCACCAACCAAATCAGCTACGATGTCTTTGGCTTGTTTTTTTGTGGCAACGAATAAAATTTTGCGACCCGATTTTGCAATTTGTTTGATTGCGAGGGCAGCTTCGTCAACTTTAACGATTGTTTTTTGAAGATCGATAATGTGGATTCCGTTTTTCTCCATGAAAATATACGGAGCCATGTTTGGATTCCACTTTCTTCTCAAGTGTCCAAAATGAACACCTGCATCCAATAAATCTTGAAAATTTGTTCTTGGCATCTTTTTACTTTTTTTTTAAAAAATAATCTCTTGAAAAGCAATTGCTGGGTAGTCCGAATCTTCGTAAAGAGGGAGTCTGAGCAATTTAGATCCTAAGCAGAATATTTTTGTACTAAAAATACTAACGTTTTGAGAACTGGAATCTTTTGCGTGCTTTTGGCTGACCTGGTTTTTTACGTTCAACCTCACGAGGGTCTCTGGTCACGAATCCGGCAGCTTTCAATGCAGGACGTGATTCAGGATTGATTTCCATCAATGCTCGTGTGATTCCTAAACGTAATGCTTCTGCCTGTCCGGTGATTCCACCACCATCAAGGTTTACATTGATGTCGTACTGACCAGCAACACCTAACAGATTCAACGGTTGCAAAACAACATACTGCAGAATTCCTGTTGGAAAATAATCATTCAATTCTCTGTTATTGATTGTAATTTTTCCTTTGCCTTCGCTAACATAAACTCTGGCAACTGCGGATTTTCTGCGACCTAACGCGTTTACTACTTCCATTAGTTACTATTTAATTGTATTTAAATCAATTAATCTTGGGCTCTGAGCTTCCTGTTTGTGTTCTGATCCAACATACACTTTCAGGTTTCCATAGATTTTACTTCCCAGACGATTTTTTGGTAACATACCTTTAACTGCTTTTTCAACCAGTCTTTCAGGATATTTACTCATTAATTCTGCTGGAGTCTGTTTCCTTTGTCCTCCTGGATAGCCAGAATAACTTAGATAGATCTTGTCATTCAGTTTATTTCCTGTCAGACGCACTTTTTCTGCATTGATGACAATCACGTTGTCACCACAATCAACATGAGGAGTGAAGCTCGGCTTGTTCTTTCCTCTCAGGATTTTGGCTACTTTACTGGCCAAACGTCCGAGAACCACATCAGTGGCATCAACAAGAACCCACTCTTTTGTTACCGTAGCTTTGTTCGCTGAAACGGTTTTGTAACTTAGTGTATCCACTTGCTTATTTTTAATAAATTAAATACCAACTCGCAATAAATTAAATTTCAATTGTTTAGAGTTTTTAATTTTATCAACTCGGAATTGTTAATAAGATCTACACACTCAACATTTTCAATTGCTTACAAGAACTACAAGTACGGACAATTATCGGGACTGCAAAAGTATTTCTTTTTTTTTTATTTGCAAGTACTTATTTGATCGATATTGAAAATTAACACAAAGATTCTCAAACGATAAAGGTGTGCTGTTGATATGGCAAATCAATCCATTCATCATTAAAACAGGTCATTTCACATGTTTTCCTTTATTTAAAGGTGGTTCTCTCGTATGTTTAGTTTAACTTCATATCAGAATTGACACTTTTATCAGATTAATTTGCCTTTGGGTACAATTATTTTGTTGGTTTGGCATCTTAAAAACTATTCTATGAGTTTCATTATTAAACGAATTAATTTAGTGCTGATGATTGTTTTAGGTGTGACAATTGCCTCGGGCCTGATTTTGATGGCAACCGGAAATGAAAAATTTTCGACGGATTTTCTTTTGATTGCTGCGGTATCCTCTCCCATTTTTCTGGCAACCAAAGGGATCGAATTTATAATTGAAAATCAGCTCCGGAAAGCTTTTCTGTCCATCCTGTTATTATCGGTGGTTTGTATGCTTTCAATCATCTTTGTTTTTGTATAGAAAGTGCAGCGTAATCAGTATTTAATCATCAACTTGGCTGTATTTACAACAAACTTTCCAAATCGGGTTCAATTCTTTGATTCATTGCTTTAGAATGTTTCCATGAACTTGTGAGGTTATTTTTTGAAGTGATCGATTTTAAAAGATACTTTTACCTGACAAAATAAAGATCTCATGGGAATCATTTCATTTTTGGCAAACCGGAAATACAAAAATAATAGGCCAGTCTATTATGTCCGGGCTATCCTGAGAGAACTTTTACCTGATTATTTTTGCCGGATTCAGCTTAAGTCGAAGCTTAAAAAACAAACCGACTTCGACATCGAATACATTGAAAGGCGGGTGAATTATTACTGCAAGCTACAGAACTGCAAACCGCCATTCAGTTTTCAAGTTCAACTCAGCGAATTCAAGATTCCACCTAAAATAAGGGCATATTATTTCGATAGCTATGAATATACAAGATTTTTCAGCAAAGATCTGAGGGCAACATTTTTATCAGGTGATATCACTCATGTCCCCGATTTTCCGACAATTGTAAAAAGCCGACCAATAGGAGATTGTAATGTCAATTCAGTAATATTAAATTTAGATAAAATCAGGCATTTTATATTCGTGAACGACAAAAAGTCATTTAGTGGGAAAAAAGATCTGCTTGTTGGACGAGGCGCTGTTACTCAACCCCACCGAAAGCGATTTCTGGAAATGTATTTCAGTCATCCGTTGTGCAATGTTGGACAGGTAAATTGCGACAATCAGGGAGATAAATATCTGGTTGAGAAAATGACTATTGACGAGCAACTGGAATACAAATTCATATTAAGCCTGGAAGGGAACGACGTGGCTACCAATCTGAAATGGGTCATGTCATCCAATTCGCTGGCGGTGTTGCCTCGCCCAAAATACGAAACATGGTTTATGGAAGGCACTTTAGTTCCAGACTATCATTACGTATTAATAAAGGATGATTATTCTGATTTGGAGGAACGGTTAACTTACTATATCGAACATACAGAAGCGGGGCTGGATATAATAAAAAATGCAAACGAATACGTTGGTCAGTTTCGAAACAAAAAATGCGAAGATGTGATTTCGCTTTTAGTTTTGGATAAATATTTCAGGGAGACGGGACAATATTAATTTGTACTAAACAATTAATACTTTTAGGCTTTCGTTTTTGTATATATTTTTAAGCCTTGATTTAAACTTGTGAAGATACTTCAATACATAACTCAATCGCGGATTTACTATGCCTTGTTGATGGCCATGGCCGTTAGTTTGCCTTTATCAAAAGCATTCATGAGTATTTTCACTGGTTGCCTTATGCTGAACTGGCTAATTGAAGGTCATTTTCAGGTCAAACTTCAACGGCTAAAGGAACGAAAGTCTATTCTGCTTTTTATCTCTGTATTCTTTTTATACTTGATTGGCCTTTTGTGGACCAATAGTATACAATGGGGAATGCACGATGTCAAAATTCAATTGCCATTGCTGATCCTTCCGCTTGTCATTGGAACTTCAGAGGCGCTCAATCAGATACAAGTCAAGCGAATCGTTTATGTTTTCTCGGTAGCAGTAATCGTTGCCTCGCTTTGTAGTATTTTTGTTTTGTTGGGTTTCTCCGGAAAATCTATTCAGAATCCACGAGAAATGTCGCTCTTCATCTCGCACATCAGGTTCTCTCTTTTAATCAACATCAGCATATTCTCATTATTCTGGTTTGCCCTGAAGGCTGAAAAGCAAAGTTTTCTGGAAAAAGCGTTTCTTTTTCTGGCCATGTTCTGGCTAACTATTTTCCTTGTTATACTGAAATCGGCTACTGGGTGGATCGTTTTCCTGATTGTATCATCTGTTGTCATCTTTCAGAATATACTTACCATCAAAAATAGGAGTGGTCGTGTCGTACTTTTAGGTGTTTTGCTTTCAATCTTCCTTTTGCCTGCAATCTACATCGGGTATGTGATTCAGGAGTTTTATACGATTGAAAAGTTACCGGCAGATCTCTCTCAGGAGAAAACAAGTAAGGGGAATCTATACTTGTTCGACTTTAACAACAAAGAACTGGAAAATGGACATTACACCTACCTATTTATTAATGACGACGAGTTGCGCGAAGTCTGGAACAAGCGAAGCAAAATTAATTACGACAGTACTTCAGCAAACGGGTTTAACCGTTTTGTCTTAATGCGCTACCTCACCTCAAAAGGTTACCGGAAGGATGCTGAAGGCCTTGAAAAATTAACCGACGAAGACATACGTAATATTGAAAACGGAATGACCAACTACAAGTTTGTGAATCCATTTTCATTCTATAACCGGATTTATCAGATCATTTGGGAAATTGATGTTTATAACAAAGGAGGAAATCCTTCCGGGCATTCGGTTACACAGCGGTTGGAATATTACAAAATGGCTATCCAAATCATTAAAGAAAACCTTTGGTTTGGAAATGGAACCGGTGGCTATTACGAGGCCTATCAGGCAAAATACAACCAAAATAAGTTCTTTCAGGATCAGGAATACCGGCAACGTTCACACAACATGTTTCTGAGTTACTGGATCGATTTTGGCTTGGTCGGTATGTGCTACATTTGTTTTGCATTGGCTGCTCCGGTGTTTCTTGAACGCAAAACAAATAGTTTTTTGCTGCTGATCTTCTTGCTGATTGTGCTCATTTCGTTTATGAATGAAGATACGCTGAACAACCACGATGCCATTTCGTTCTTCGCTTTTTTCTATCCGTTGTATCTTTATGGCCTCATCCCCAACCCTTCTCCAAAGGAGAAGGGAGTTGATGTTGTATAGATTCTTACCGTATAAGCATTTAAGAATATTCAATGGAAAAATTTTCGCATACCGGCTCTTTCTCCCCTCCTTTGGAGGGGTCGGGGGAGGCTAATCGCCTTTCTCCTGACTTTTTCCTTCGCGATGTTTTGGATGTTGCCCCGGCGTTGATTGACAAATTGCTCGTCAGGCAGTTTGATGATGGCCGGATTGAGCGATACCGAATCGTTGAAACTGAAGCCTATCGCGGAACGGAAGATTTGGCCTGCCATGCCAGCAAAGGGCGGACTCCACGCACTGAAATCATGTTTCAGGAAGGCGGTACTGTATACGTTTACCTCATTTATGGCATGTACTGGTTGCTGAACCTGGTGACCGGAAATGAAGGCAACGCTTCGGCGGTTCTGATCCGGGGAATCGATAGCTGTTCGGGACCTGGCCGTGTTGGACGAAAACTACGGCTCGACAAATCTTTCTATGGCGAAAACCTTTCAACTTCTTCCCGGATTTGGGTTGAAGACGCTGAACCAGTTCATGAAATCAAGACTTCGAACCGTATCGGAATTGGATATGCCGGTGAATGGGAGAATAAATTGTGGCGGTTTTATGTGTGATTAGTTAAACTTCTTCAGCAAGAAATCAGAATTCAGCAGCAGGAAAAATCCGTAACTGTATGACAAACCGCCTACTGGTGCATCAAGGAGGTATGTTTCAATCTGAAAGGCTACCCGTGCACCTTTTGCTATATCCCTATGCCATAGATATTTGGCCGATAAAAATACCCGGTCAGGAGCAGTCAGAGAAGTGTTGTGATAAGAAACCGATTGATAGATTTCACGCCCTTTGGGCGCAATAAACTGGAAAGCATTCCAGTAGCTTAGTGAAAAATGCGAATTTTGGGTTTGGGCGCTTGCTTCGAATAAATAGGCGTGTCCTTTGCCAAACGGCAAGGTGTTCGAATCTTCGGTTACAGCTTTATAGCCCATCCAATAACCATTCAAATTAATGGTCTTTACTTGCTCGCCAATATTCATTGCTAATTCCCAACCAACCAAAGCATTGGCATGAGTTTGTACGCGCGGCCTCGCTCCATTCGGATTGATATTAATTTCGCCACCCTGATGATAAAACAACAGGTTTACAGGTAGTTTGACCGTCAATGCCGAGTTTTCAACCGCTTTCAAATCGCCAGTCAGCCCAAAAGTAAAATGCTCCTGATACGGGTCGTTCTTCTGGATAAACTGGTCCCAGCTTACCCAGGTTTGCGCATTCAGTTTTTTTCCTGTGTATAGAAATTGAAGCCCGGCTTCCGGCTTATCGGTATAAATTCGCTCGGGTTCCCAAAGCTGTTCAGGAAGACCATGCTGGTCGTTTTGATCGAGATTTCCGGTCACTACCGAAAACCGTTCCGAAAAGCGGTATCGGGCAGAGAACCATGGCAGGGCATTTACCAGATTATCTTTCCCATTGTACTTAATCAGGTGAGCACCAACTTCTATATATAAGTCGTTGACTGGGGAATAGCTAAGTTTTGGCCGCAACATGGCTCCGGTTAATGTGTACCCATCGACAAGGTCGCTAACATATTCGTTGTTCTGAAAAAATCCCAGACTTTCGAACCTGAAGTTGAGTTCTC
Organism: Bacteroidales bacterium; assembly: GCA_038209805.1. GTDB lineage: Bacteria > Bacteroidota > Bacteroidia > Bacteroidales > Prolixibacteraceae > Aquipluma. Next base: position 12,074 of record JBBQXI010000035.1, read on the forward strand.
CTTGTTTGATGTCTGCTGATTCTTTGTACGACGATGCAAAGCGCTGAAACGTTTGCGCATCAAGTTGAATGATAGTCAATATCAGGCAGATTATGATGAAGAGTTTTTTCATGTTCGGTTGCGTCTATCCTTTGAGAGCATGCTTAAAAAGACAAAAAATCGCTTGACTTGTCATCCTGAACTTGTTTCAGGATATCATCGAAATGTTTATAAACTCCCGAAGCAAGTTCAGGATAATTTTTTAAACATCCTCTGGTTAATTATCTGTTTTTTGTTGGAACGATAAACTTGTCGTACAAAAATAAGAGAACTACGGCACTTAATGCAATGGAACTGAAAATAATCCAGATCGACTGTGGATGATAACCGTTCCACAGAAAATCGGTTAACTGTTGCTGTGTGAAGTTCATTTGTCTCGCCGCCTCGTTGAAATAGTCGGTTTTGGTAAAGCTGTCACCAATTTCAGGAACCGATAAACCACGTTTGAGGACTTCGGCCTTCAGGAGAAATAATTTGTCGGCCACTCTTTCGTAAGGTGCTCCGGAAAGAAAACCGGCAATTTGGTGACCCAAAGCAACAGCCAGAAACGACGACCCCATGTATAATGCTTTCTTGTCGGCAGGCGCAATGTGTCCGACATATTCGGTAAACTTGGGTGAACTACTCATTTCGCCCAAACCAAAAATAAGTAATCCAAACATTACAATCCACCCACTTTGCATGCCAAACATCAGGAAAAGTCCAATTGACAATACAAAGATTCCGCCCATCATCGCATTCAACGGTTTAAACCGCATGACAAAGGCCGAAACTCCAATCTGGAAAGCGATGATAAAAAACGAATCCATACTGCTCAAAGTTACTGCCGATATAGTTCCTGAAGGTGTTCCAATTAGGTTGGCGAACGATGGAAAAATGGAGTGAATTCCCTGAAATATCGTGGCTGTGTTTACCCAGTCTTCAACGAAATTTGGGAAAGTGTAGTATATCTGGTTGAAAGCTGCCCAGAAAATTGACATGATGACCAGAAACATGGTGTACCGCCAATTGATGAGCGTAATGAATATATTTTTGAATGGCTGTGCGATGGATTGAAGTAGGGGAGTGCTTATTTTTTCCTGTTCAGGTTCTTTAAAAAAGAGTAGCGTAATCAGGAAATTGATTGCGATAGCGGCGATCGAAAGCATAAACACGAAATTCCAACCTTTGCCCAAAACTATTCCGGCAACAAACGGTCCGATAAATCCGCCGATGTTTACCATCATGTAAAAAATTCCGAATCCGATGGAAGCCGTTTCAGGATTCGTAGTTTTTGAAACCATGGCCGAGATGATAGGCTTAAAAAAAGCTCCACCAACGCAAATCCAGATAAACGACAAAAATACCATTTCGAAACTGCTGAAATGCTGGATCATATAGAATCCGGATGCGTAAATGATAAATGCCAGTAACAACACTTTTTTGTACCCAATTTTATCGGCAATTGCGCCGGTGAGGATAGGTAAAAAATATAACAGCATTGAACCTGTTCCCATGATAGTTCCTTTCTCAACCGGAGAAAAACCCATGGCGCCGGTTTCTTTTGAACCTACCAAAAAAAGGCCGAAGCCCATGTAAAAACCATACCATGCATAACGTTCGAACAGTTCAATGAGGTTGGAAAGCCAAAATATGCGGGGGTATTTCTTAAAGACTTGTAGTGCGGACATGTAACAGTGATTAAAAATTCAGCGCGCAAAGTAGTAAAAAATGATTAGCTTTTTCACCGGATTTGCTCAGGGAATATGGATTTTCCTTTGACGGCTTCGCGGCTTTGGTGTAAGTGAAGAGCTTGGTTAGGCTCAGGGAGCGAAACTATGGTGTTCAATTTTCTTATCCTGAAACCTGAACTGTAAAACCAATTTTTCGGACTCGGGAAGCAATCAACTCAAGCTCATCCAATTTTATTTTTTCCAGACCTGTTGCAGGAGTATCGCGATCGATGGTATAAATCATGACCTGCGACGGCTTGATTTCGGCAACCAACTTTAGCCACGCTGCAATTTCATCTTCGGTGGTGTTGTCGATGATTTCACCTTTGAAATTTCCTCGTAAAAATAAGGTTTGAATAATCACTTTCCCGTTAAATGATTTCAGGTTCTCTACAACTGAATTCAAATTGAAATTAGAGGCCGGGCAATCAATTTTCCGGATTGTTTCTTCAAAACCTGAATCCAATTTCTGGATGTTGTCTTCTACTTTCAGTAAAGCCATGACAACATTGGATTTATGCAACATGGTGGCATTCGATAAAACAGCGATGCGGGCCTTAGGAGTCAGACGGTTGCGAAGTTCGATGGTGTCGTCAATAATGCCTTCAAATTCAGGATGCAAAGTGGGTTCGCCATTTCCGGCAAAAGTTATTACATCGGGCAGTTCATTGCTTTCAACCATTTCCATGAGCTTTTCTTCCATTTTTTGCCTGACCATTTCACGAGTAGGCAAAACTGCTTTTTTCTCACGCTTCTTTGGCGTCCACCCACATTCGCAATAAATGCAGTTGAACGAACATACTTTGCTGTCGGTAGGCATCAGGTTTACCCCGAGCGAAACGCCAAGCCGGCGGCTCTTTACAGGTCCGAATATGATTTGATCGAAAAGAAAAGTTGACATAGATTCAAGGTAAAAAGTAAAAACTTGATTTACAAAATTCGTTTTAACCGGCAATTCATCGTCAGTTTTAAGACGATTAAATCGCTACCGGTTAAGAGATAAATTCCCGGTGTATTTTCTTTCCTGAAACCGCCATCTGTGCATAGAATATCGGTAATTCCCCTCATAATTTCAGTAATTATCATATCAGGAAAAAGGACCGGGATCTTCTTGCAGATATCCAGCCACTTCAGAATAGAAATTTCATTCATTCCTGAAATCTCTGGCAAAATCAATGAACTAAAACGCGAATCGAAATCAAATACGGGCAAGGCTTCGCGAACTTTTACGAACGTAAACCCACCCAGGAGAATTCCGTTGTGGAATTCGAGTCTCGCTATTTCCTGAAGCTGGCCATCGGTATCAATGTATTCAAGTACAGAACCATCGTCCTCAGCAATTACGATTCCGTTTTTCAGCAATTCTCCTGAATCAGTGATCACGTAATTGGCTGCAAATTTCTTCATTCTTTCTCAGCGTCAAGTTTATCTTTGGGCTTATATTGCAATTCAGCCTCTTTGAGGTAATCCATGATCTGAACGTGCATTTTCTCGTATTCTTTCGGATAGCTGGAGTAATAAATCAGCGAACGGATAAAGACGGTGTCAGGTACATCGTATTTCTTCAAAACTGAAAAATAAAGGTCGGTTTGAGTAAGTTTTTTGTGGATGGTGTCAGGTTTTTGGTCTATATTAATTCCCTGAACGAGATAGATATCAACCATCATTTTTTCAAACTTATCTTTTTTGATGAGCTTGTCTGGTTTTTTTATCGATGTTGAATAGCAGGATGAAAGACCTGAAAGAATAGCTGCAAACAGCAAAATTCCAATGAATTGTTTCATTTTACGCTTCATTAATTTCGGATTCAAAGGTAATCCGAAAAATTTACATATTCACGGGCAGCAAACTTATTTGTTGGTAGTAGATGCCTGAGACTATGACCCGAACTCAGTCGAACGCTGGTGGCTGAGACTTCGGCGTGAGCTCAGTCGAACGCTTGTCGAAGCCAAACTTCTCAATTAATTAACCAACGATTCACATTTCAGTTCGATTTTCTCTGTATTATTGCAACGTGTTGTCGGTTTCCGTTAGTTCGGAACTAAGAGGGAATCCTGTTCAATTCAGGAGCTGTCCCCGCAGCTGTAATCCTGTATCCGCAAGGAGGTTTTGCCGAAAATAACCACTGATTGTTAATAACGGTTGGGAAGGTTGGTAAAAATCGGGAGAGCCAGAAGACCTGCCTGCAACGAGAAGCTTTCGGGGTAAGAGCCAAAATCCCTGGCTTCACAGGTTTCACTTCTGCCAAGTTTGAAACCGTGTAACTGTTGTAAAAGCTGATGGTCAGGGGCCTCAGCTTTTTTTTGCAAATAC
>JBBQXI010000036.1:0-15512 GCA_038209805.1 Bacteroidales bacterium
ACTGTAAAAGACGACGATGTGAAACTTTCGCTCCTGATGAGCTGGCTCGACAATTTTAAAGGAACACTGTTTCGCCAGACCCAATTTGCTGAATTCGAACTCAAAATTCACGAAGTGGCCGAGCAAGGGAAACCACTGACAGGAGACACCTTCAGCAAAATTTACAAAGAAATTACTGACAAATATTATGGCAACGACAAGGGCATTTGCAAGGTGGATGATTACATCAGTATGGAATGGGCTTACATCCCTCATTTCTACCATACATTCTATGTTTATCAATACAGCACATCCTTTACTGCATCAATCTCATTGGCAGAAAAAGTAATGAGTGGCGATCAGAATGCACTGAAAAATTACATGAAATTTCTGTCTTCCGGAGGTTCAGACTATCCCATCGAAATTTTGAAAAATGCAGGTGTTGACATGACCACTTCGGAACCGTTTGAGAAAACAACAGCCGCTATGAATAAAGTGATGGATGAAATTGAAAAGATCCTGGATAAAAAGAAGAAATAAAGAAGTTCATCGTAGTCAAACGCGCTAAATCGATCGTCATGAAAGAATTTATCCTACTGTTCAGAGCCAATTACCTAGATATTGCAAGTGTTTCAGCGGCAGAAACCCGCGAGCGAAACAACCGTTGGATGGACTGGATTAACGATTTGGTTGACCAAAACCACTTGGCCGAAGGGGGAAATCATTTGACTTCGGAAGGGAAAATTCTTAGAAGTAACGGCGAAATTTCAGTGGAATCAATACCCGAGAATAAAGAATCCATATTGGGCTACATTCTGATCCTGGCCTCCTCGCTCGACGAAGCCGCTGAACTCGCCAAAGACTGTCCCATTCTGGCAGGAAAAGGCACTTCAGTTGAAGTGAGAGAAATCAGCAACAAGTAGAAATCAGCCATGTAGCGGCAATTTAGGAATATTCAGATTAAGGATTTCATTCGTAAAAAAGATGGGATCCTTAACTTTTTAATTGCTCTAAACAAACTTAATTTCTATTTCTTCCCCTTTCTGATCCAGGGAAAACAGGCCTTTTGGAAACAAATTACAACCCCGTTTTTTAAATGACTGAGTGAGCTGATCCAGTATTTCAGTCTTGGAATCGGGCAAACAATCCACATGGAAATAGCAATAAAGTTTTTTGTCGCTTTCTGCATCAAACTCGATCATGAATGCCGCATGTTCCGGAAAAACCAGATCGTCGTAGGCATAAGCAACATCAAGGTCGGTGGCTTCTTTAATTGATGCCCTCACTTTCTCTAAATCTCGCATTATCATAGTGTCAGTTTTAATTGTTTGTTTATTTGATCATTACCTGACGTTTAAAAACAGGCATGCCTATCTGCAATCACATATAATTAGGTGCGTCATTGCGAACGAAGTGAAGCAATCTATCGATGTACAGATTGCTACGATTCTTGTAATGACGTTCTGAACTAGAGCACATCAAACCAGAATTTAATTTGATGGATGCGTTCTGCCTCCTCGTACGACTGACATTTCACCAATTGCATATTGATGGCATCTTCAAACTCCGTTTCGTTAAAATCGAAGTTCTGAAGAAGATCTTCTTTCGAAACTATGTTGCATTCGTGTCTAAATTCACTATCCTTAATGAATTTCCGTATAAAATTAATTGATTTTCCTAGTGCCATAGTTTATCGTTTTAAGATTGACAAGATGTTGAACTGCATGAATTGCATGAACTTGAACAAGCCGAACCTATTTTTGAAGTCGCATTGGTCAAAGGTTCCAACCGGTTTTCGGTAAACATCCGAATGTTTTCCTCAATATTTCCACTTTCAGCTTTGTAAACAGTCAATCCGCTATCGGTAAAGAAACCCAATGCCATCAATGGCATCTGATAACTGATGACAGCGCCAATGCCAATTCGTTTTAACTCGTCTCCCAAATCAACTGCATTTTGGCTAAAACTTTTGGTTTGCAGCCATTCTTTGGTTTGATTGCTGCAATTATAAATGCACGCCAAATCGGCTTTGTAAAAACCACGGGCAATACTTCTTTCGGAAGCTTTATCCTCGGTAACCGGTAATATTATCTTCATGGCGGTGAATTTTAGTTTCAAATATTCTTTCAGTTATAAATCTTGATGATTGGGGCATTCAAAACTTATACCCCAAAACCTAAAACATTAAATAATTGCACATTAAATTTATTGACCTGAAAAATATCCTACATTTTCGTACTATTTTCACGGCATATCTTACCAAAATGTAATACTGATTTCATTTTAACAAGCTCTTCTGCCCTATTTGCATACGTTCAGGTACTTTCGTAGTTTTAGGTTTCAACTTTACAGGCAAAACATGGGAATCCTTTTGCAATCCATTCTTGGTTTGTTAACCAGTTTCTTTAGCTTTTTCTATTTCAAAGATGTATACCAGAATCGCAAATCGCTTTCGGGCAAACCCGCCACTGGACTGCTTGGGATCGGCTTTATCACCAATTTTCTTGACACATTAGGCATCGGTAGCTTTGCACAACAAACAGCACTATTTAAACTTTTCAAGTTGGTTGACGATCGGCTTATGCCCGGAACAATGAATGTAGGAAATACCTTACCTACAGTTGTTCAGGCCTTTATTTTTATGAGTTCTGTTCATGTTGACCCGGTTACACTGGTATCGGTATCGACTGCTGCGCCTGCTGGAGCTGTTCTTGGAGCAGGAATCGTTTCAAGGATGCCACGCCGAAAAATTCAGGAAGGTATGGGAATTGGACTTTTAGTTGTTGCAATGATCATACTGGCAGGACTTCTAAATTGGTTACCAATGGGTGGCGAAGCCGTCGGATTATCAGGATGGAAATTAGCCTTCATTATAGTGATGAGTTTTATTTTTGGTGCCCTACAAAGCATTGGCATTGGATTTTATGCACCTTGTATGGCAATGACCTACGGCTTGGGGATGCATCCATTAACTGCCTTCCCAATTATGATGACCTCTACAGCCATGTTGATGGTTGCCGGAAGTTCAAGGTTTATTAAAGAAAATGCTTACGACCGAAAAACGGCAATTGCTCTTACTGTCGCTGGAATTATAGGTGTATTTCTTGCAGCCTACGTGGTTAAATCGTTGCCGTTAGTTACCCTGAAGTGGATTGTTTGCATTGTTGTTTTCTATACCTCAATAATGATGCTGCGATCGGCTCATGTTGAAAAATCAAGATAACTGATTAATTTAACTTCCTTCTCAGCTTCAAAAGATCACATTACCTTGTAACTTTGTTTGCAACAAAATCGGCCGATTATGATCCTGAAAATATTGTTCGTTATTGCCATTGTACTACAGTTTTTTGCTGTTGGAGTAGCCGTAAAACTAACTCGTGTCACCAAGTATAATTCGTCGTGGATGTTGCTAACGCTGGGTTTTATCCTAATGGCCATTATGCGTCTGGTCGAGTTTCTACCTTATATTAGCGATATCAAACCTCAGGATTATCGCGAAATTTTTGTCTGGGGAGGCGTAATTACCTCGCTGGTTTTCGCCATTGGTGTTTTCATGATTCAGAAGATTTTCAAATACATGAAACGGACAGAAGATTCGCGGCGGTTGACTGAAAAGATGTTCCTGAATACTATTATTCAGACCGAAGAAAAAGAGCGAAAACGCTTTGCCAAAGACCTGCACGATGGACTTGGACCATTGCTTTCGAGTGTGAAAATGTCGGTTTCGTCACTGGCACAAATGAAACACGACGAAGCCTCACGCGAAATTGTTGAGAATACAGAACTGGTCATTAACGAAGCCATCAAAAGCCTGAAAGAAATCTCTGATAACTTGAGTCCGCATATACTGAATAACTTTGGATTAGTGCGGGCACTGAACAACTTCGCCAACAAAATAAATATCACCAAAACCATCAGGATTAACCTGATTACGGAGTTGAAAGATGAACGGTTTGATGCCAGTGTGGAGGTAGTTTTGTACCGGGTAATTTGCGAACTGATAAACAATACCATCAAACATGCACATGCAAAAAAGATTAACATATCTTTGACGATTACTGACAATGATTATATCACCATCATTTACAGCGATGACGGCAAAGGCTTTGATGTGAGCAAAATAATTGAGCAACAAGGCGGTAGCGGAATGGGCTTTTCAAATATCTATTCACGCATTAATTCGCTGAAGGGCGAAATAAACATTGAAAGTGAAAACAAAAAAGGAACTTTGGTAACCATTAAAGTACTGATGCATGACGAGTAAACCAACAAAACGAAAAGTAATTATCGTCGACGATCATACCCTTTTTAGAAATGGGTTGCGAATTTTACTAAACACACTTGAAGACTATCAGGTAGTTGCTGAGGCTGCCAACGGCAAACAATTTATTGAACTGCTTGAAAAAGATATGCCTGACTTGGTTTTACTCGACATCAATATGCCAGTTATGGATGGAATAGAAGCCGCCACAATTGCGCAAAAGTTGTATCCTGATATCAAAATCATCACCTTGTCGATGTATGGTGAAGAAGATTATTACTACAAAATGGTGAATGCCGGCGTGAAAGGCTTTGTTCTGAAAAATTCGGACATTAAAGAAGTAAAAACCGCGCTTGACGTGGTTTACGAAGGCGGATCATTCTTCTCTTCCGAACTGCTTCAAAACCTCGTAAACAGCCTGAAATCATCTTCCAGAAGCAAGGAATTTCATGCCGAACTTTCGGAACGCGAAATGGAGATACTCATTCTGATTTGCCAAGGGCTCTCCAATCAGGAAATTGGCGATAAACTATTCATTAGCAAACGTACGGTCGATAAGCACCGAGCCAATATTCTCGAAAAAAGTGAAAGTAAAAATACCGCCCAACTGGTGGTTTATGCCATCAAAAATAAATTGGTAGAACTTTAGGGAGACTGGAGACTGGAGACTGGAGTCCCGCTCCCTGAGCAGCGAAGCGTATCGAAGGAAGTCTGCCGAAAGGAAAGCGTAAATCAATCAGCTGTGTCGGTTTCGGACGGAACATCCTTTTTTCGTTTGAATTTATTTTTGATTTTAACCAGAAATTCCTTTCCAATCAGGAAAATACTGAGGTAAAAGGTGATCTCTCCCGCTATAATCAGACCTGTGGTTATTCCTGCGATTTTTCCACCTGAAAATCCCATAAACGGAACCACCAAAATCAGCAACCACAACAACATAGAGATTCCAAAGATGATATAACCAATAGTTTTTACCATTGCATTCCAATTTTCAGGCGTATTCTCTGGCGATTTCCAACGCTTGCTTTCCATACGAAACACCAAATAGCAGGTAATGGTTCAGAACATGATAAAGCTGGTATAACCGGTTTCTTTGCTGCCAGCCCTCCGGGAGCGGAAATTCTTCCTGATACGAATCCCAAACGCGAGAAGAAAATCCTCCAAACAGCTTCATCATTCCCAGTTCCATTTCACGGTCGGCGTAATAACAAGCCGGATCAATCAATGCCGGGCCATTTGCCGTGTACATGTAATTTCCCGACCACAAATCGCCGTGAATGAGCGAAGGAACCGTTTGATGTGGCAGCAATGCAGGCATTCGGACAACCAATTTTTCGTAGATTTTCTGTTCTTCCAGCGACATTCCCCGCGATTTCTTGATCTGTTCAACCAAGCTCAAAATCCGCTGTTGCGCATAAAATTCAGGCCAGTTGCTCATCCATGTATTGTCCTGAATAGTAGTTCCACAGTAATTGGAATGGTGAAAGCCAAATGCAGAAGCCGTTTTGCGATGTAGCTGGGCGATTCCCCTACCCAACTGTTCATCTTGGCCGGAAAGATTGGCTGCAGGTTGCAAATATTCCATCAGCAGTAGTCCCGGAAAATCATCAACATCCTTGCTCCATATTACTTTCGGAATGATCAGTGAAGAATCTGCCATACACATTTCGTTCAGACCAGCAGCCTCTTTCAAAAACATATCAGCAAGAGCCGAAGCATTCCACTTTAGGAAAAAGGCACCAACTGTTGTGCTTATTTTCACGGCATGATTGATGCATCCACCACCAACTAATCGGGAATCAACCAAATGAACCGACGAACCGTAAATAATCGCCAGTTTTTCGATGCACAATTGAATAATATCCTGCTCTTGAAAACGATTCATAAATCCGATTTAAACTTTGTAGCTTCTCAAATTGTATTTTTTTGCCCATAGGGCATTCATATCAATAGAAAAAAAACAACAATAAAATCTATTGTCCATTAGGACATTAACAGTTAAAATGTTAATTCCTGAGGGAAATCTGGTTTAATGATGTGCCTTTTCTATTGATATTTATCTCCTTACGGAGAAATTTAAACAGTTTCTCAAAATCAATAAAACCAACAATTATTTCCACTCAATAACCATCGTCTCTTCCTGCGAAATGGAAATAGTTTGTCCGGAAACAGTTCCTTTTTTATCGGCAAAAAGAGTAGTTGGCTTTTGAGACTTGTCGGTAGTATCCAGAGCAATCCGTTTCGAATCTTTTGATTTATTTACAACAATGGTAATGTACGAATTGCCCGACTGCAATGTCTTCATCAACATGCCTTTTTGCTGCGAAGCAAAAGAATAGGGCGCTTTATTGAAATTCGACTTAAGTTCCTGGACTAGTAATTGAGCCAATTGTTCGTTTCCGCCCAAACGTGCTCCCATACCAAGTAGCGAAGGTATCCACAACGTTTCTCCCTTCCCGAATTGGTTTCGGGTAGCTACAGGTTCGCCATCAACAGTCGAGATTACTTTTCCGGATGTATTCCGGATGAAACCTCTCCAAAGGTGAGCCGGCAAAGTGAGTTGATCAATCTTTACATCAAACAGGTTGTCAACTGCCTTAAATTCGCTGATTTTTCCGCCCAATAATTTGGCAAATGGGAAACCTGTCTTCATGGTGTTATGCAGGTTATCGTCAAAAAATCCTGTCAATCCATCAACGATCAGTTTTCCACCTTTCGCAACAAAAGCTTCCAACTTCAGCGCATATTCTGATGGAACAGAAATCTGATGTGCCAGAATAATCGTAGAACCAGAATAATCATCTTTTGAAAAATCAAACTCGCCAAATTCTTTTAGATTGCAATTGATGCCCATTTCAGAAAGCGTTTCGAAATAACCCAATGCCGACTTCATGACTCCACCAACCAAACGGCCTTCGTAATTTTGCACCGAAGGCGATGCCATTTTCTTCTCAGCCCAAAGCGATTGCCGTACATACAAAATATTGATTCCCGATTCTACTTCACGTGCATTGGCAAACAGTTCTGAATTGGAGTCAATTACTTTCGAAACTTCGGAAGCGGCAAGTAACCGATCTGATGGTTGATCCTGAAAATCGAGCATAGCCCACTCCCCTGCTTCAATTCCAGATGAGCGTGGATTCAGCGACCAGAATATACCACCTTTGCCTTGAGTTCCGATGGTGACCCACATCCATTGAGCAATCTCGTTTTTAGTCGGGCAAAATGGTGCCATTCCGCTGTAGGTATTGTTTCCACCTTGTATTTCAGTCATGATCCATGGCAAATCTCCAGCTCCTGAGCGAACAATTTCGCTATTAGCCGACATGGCCATGGCATATTGTTCGCGCTTGAAATACCCGAAGTGCCAGCCTGCATGGGCCGAACCGCCCAAAGTTGTCAGAAACTTCCGCCATTCAGGGAAATTGTATTCGGCACAGTTCTGAAACATCGCATGATTATTGACGTGAAGCACGTGTTTAGTATCCCACTTTTTGATTTCAGTGGCGATCCAGTTCAAAAACCAGGTGTTGTAATCGAGCAAAAAGCGTTGATCGGTAAGCTCGACCAAAATAGGATAGCCATTCGCAACAAACTCGCTTTGCGAATTTTTTTGCAACCATTCCTGATATTTGGCCTTTGTAAAGTCAGTCCATGGAATATTTCCTGAAACACCGGGTTCGTTGATTAAAACCCATCCATACATGCTTTTATACGGACTGAAATGTGTCACCAGTTTCTCAATAAACAGAGCGATTGATTGCAAATGTGCTTCGTCGCGCGGAAACTTGAATCCGCCAATATCAGTTTTTTCGGTATAAGGAAAAACGGTACAATAGATCTGAATGCCATATTTATCGGCGGCCTTAAATGCCAAATCAAACAAGCTGAAATCCCAGGTTTCGCCTGGTTTGTGCATGTACGATTCGAACATACGGATACGGGTGGTTTTCATGCCATTTTCTTTCAGCACACGAAACCATGTATCAATATCTTCCGGGGTTTGGCCGGGTTCGATAAAAATCTGTGCTCCAAAAACAGGCACATCCGACATTGATTTTTGTGCTACCGAAAATTTTACAACTGAAAAAATCAGGATAAGGGCGATAAATAATCTTTGAAAAGTCTTCATGCAGTATAGGTTGTTTGGTTTGTGGTATAGTCAGAAATTACTCTTCACAAATATAACAATCTACACCGACCAAATAAAAAAGAAAAGCCGTTTGCGAAACAATCACAAACGGCTTTCCTGGAGCTACTTATCCTTATTTATGCAGTAAAAACTGCTTAAAATCGGCAAATTCGGTACTTAACGGAATCGATAACTTTTTGCCTTTCATAAAGGCTGCCAGTTTCTCCGGAAGGACAACAGTTCCTTCGCCCAGAACACTCTCCACGGTTTCGGTGAATTTAGCCGGATGAGCAGTTTCAAGGAAAACACCAACTTCACCCGCTTTTAAATCGGCTTTCAGAGCACGATAACCAACCGCTCCATGAGGATCAAGCATGTAGTTTTCTTTTTCATAAACCTGCTTCATGGTTTCGCGTATTTCATCATCGGAATATCGATAGCCAACCATGTCGTTCGAAATTTCCTGATGCGAATGATTGTACAATTCCAGTATTCGTGCAAAATTACTTGGGTCACCTACATCCATTGCATTGGCAATCGTTGAAACCGATGCCTTAGGTTCATATTTTCCCGACTTCAGGTATTTATAAACAATGTCGTTTTCGTTATTTGCAGCGATAAATCGGTTAACAGGCAATCCCATAAATTTGGCAAACAATCCGGCAGTCAGGTTTCCAAAATTGCCACTTGGCACAGAAAACACCACATTGCCTTCAATACCAGCCTCGCGCAAACGAGCATAGGCATTGAAATAGTAAAAAGCCTGTGGTAGGAATCGCGCTACATTGATTGAATTGGCAGAAGTCAGTACCATTTTGTCATTCAAAGCTTGATCGAGAAATGCCAACTTTACCAAACGCTGACAATCGTCAAAAGTTCCGTCAATTTCGAGTGCTGTAATATTCTTACCCAACGTTGTAAACTGCTTTTCCTGAATATCGCTTACTAATCCCTTGGGATACAACACATATACTTTAATCCCCAGAACATCATAAAATCCATTGGCAACAGCGCTTCCGGTATCTCCTGAAGTCGCAACCAATACGTTAACTTCTCTCTTGAATCCTTGAAGGAAATACCTAAGCAGGCGAGCCATGAACCGGCCGCCAACATCTTTAAAGGCCAATGTTGGTCCATGAAATAATTCAAGAGAATACATTGAATCGCTGACCTTTACAATAGGGCAATCAAAATTAAGAGTATCTTCAACAATTTCTTTCAGTATATTTTCGGGAATATCTTCTCCAAAGAATCTTTTTGCAACTTCGAACGATATTTCCTGAAAGCTCAGCTTATGTATACGTCTAAAAAATTCAGAATGGAACTCTTCGATAAGTTCGGGCATGAACAAACCATTATCACTTGCCAATCCTTTGGTAACTGCCTCCATTAGTGATACTGAAGGAACAGTTTTATTGGTGCTAAAATATTTCATTTCAGAAGTTCAAATTTAGGGGCTAAAGTTAAAAATCGAGATTGAAACCTATCAGCTTCAACATTAAAAAATCATTAGCTAATTGATAATTTTAGTTAATAGCGCTTTCATAAACTGATCACCTTTCAATGTACCGTACGAGCCTTTTACGACCTCAAATTCATCATAAAACTGAGCACTATCAGGGACTTCCCCAGGTTTATAAATAATAAAAGGAACTGCGGCACGAGTATGAATTTTAGTTGCACAAGGTGTTGGATGATCGGGTAAAACAGCAATGGTAACCGGCTCATCCATTTTCTCGGTTTCTTCAACCAGATATTTTACAATCCGTGAATCCAAATAACTGATTGTTTTGGTTTTCAGTTCCACATCACCTTCATGCCCAGCTTCATCGCTGGCTTCAACATGCAAATAAACCAAATCGTGATCTTTCAAGGCATCAATCGTGGCCTTAGCTTTTCCTTCGTAGTTGGTATCGTACAAACCGGTTGCACCATCCACTTTAATCACATCCATTCCGGCATAAACTCCAATTCCCTGAATCAGATCAACTGCCGAAATAACAGCCGATTTTTCAATACCGAAAAGCTCTTTCAAAGTTGGCATTTGAGGTTTATAGCCCGGAGACCAAGGCCAGATGCTATTGGCAACTTCTTTGCCAACTTCCTTACGTTTCAGGTTGACCGGATGTTCAGCCAACAATGCCTGTGAGCGTAAGATCAGGTAATTCAACAATTTGGCAGTGGCCGCAGATTCTTCATTTTCAGTCTTGATTAAATAAGGCCGAAATGGTTTTCCCGGAACATCGTGAGGCGGGGTGCAATTCATGTGCTTTTTGCCACCTTTTATAACCAGCAAATGACGGTACGAAACGCCAGGGTAAAAATGAATCAGTTCGTTGCCCAGTTTTTTATTCAGGTAATCGATCAACTCGTATGCTTCTGCATTTGAAATGTGTCCGGCAGAGTGATTTTTTATATTTTCGTTTTCGATGGTTAGCAGATTACAGCGCAGTGCCAGATCGTTTTCTTCCAGAGTTACGCCAATACTGGCAGCCTCAAGCACCCCACGCCCTTCAAAAACCTTCTGCACATCATAGCCCAGAACCGACATATTGGCAATCTCACTGCCGGGGTGCATATCTTCGGGAACCGTTTTTAGGAGTCCTGTCCTACCCTTTCTAGCCAGACTATCAATCACTGGCTTTTCGGCCATCTGAAGCGGAGTTTTTCCGCCATAAGCAGCCAATGGCTCATCGGCCATTCCATCTCCCAAAACTATAATGTATTTCATAAGAATCAGTTCAAAATTTATTTTTCAGTATCAAGCTTCAAGTATCAGGTATCAAGAACTAAAATTGACCAACAAAGTTCACCCAATGTCAAAATCCTGATTCTTGATACTTATATCTTGAGTCCTTTTTAGATATTTGAAACCCTAATTATATCGGCAAAAACACCGGCCGCAGTTACTGCAGCGCCAGCGCCATATCCTTTAATAATCATCGGAAATTCGAGATAGCGTTCGGTGTTAAACATCACCAGATTGTTCGATCCCTGAAGATCGGCAAACGGATGGGTCGCTTCAATTTGCTGAAGTCCGATTTCGGCTTTTCCGTCTTCAAATTTGGCTACGAAACGCCAGAAAAGTCCTTTGGCAGCCAATTTTTTCCGGTTGGCTTCGAATTCGGCATCCATTTCTGGTATATTTTTCCTGATATCATCAACACTTACTTCAAAATACTTTTCAGGAATAAAGGTGTTGATTTTAATGTCTTTCATATCGAACTGATAACCTGATTCGCGAACCAGAATTAGGAGTTTCCGCGCAACATCAACACCACTAAGGTCGATGCGTGGATCGGGTTCGGCAAATCCCTGATCTTTGGCCATCCGTATGGTTTGGCTCAAAGGAACAGTTTCGCTGATGGTATTGAAAATAAAGTTGAGTGTCCCTGACAAAACAGCTTCGATTTTCACAATAGTATCACCCGAATTAACCAAATCGTTTAATGTGGTAATAATTGGTAACCCAGCGCCAACATTGGTTTCGAAAAGGAATTTAACGCCTTTCCGCTTAGCCGTTTTCTTCAGGAGCGCGTAGTTTTCGTAGTCTGAAGACGCGGCAACCTTATTGGCTGTAACAATCGAGACATTGGCATTCAACAGTTCGGCATATAATCCGGCAGCCTGATCGTTGGCAGTACAATCCACAAAGATGGAATTATACATGTTCAGACCGATAATTTCATTTTTAAAGTTTTCGAGACTTGATTCCTGACCTTCAGTCGTCATTTTTTCGCGGAAGGTGGCTATATCAATACCTTCACGATTGAACAGCATCTTCTTGGAATTGGCAACTCCTGCGAGTTTAATCTTCAGGTGTTTTTCCTTCAGTAATTTGGGTTGCTGCTGTTTGATTTGTTCGAGCAGATTACCACCAACCAAACCAATTCCCAACAAGAAAACGTTCAACTCAACATTTTCCGACAAGAAAAACGATTCATGAACCACATTCAAGGTTTTGCGCAAATCAGAAATTTTTACAACCCATGAAATATTCAATTCTGAAGCGCCCTGTGCAATCGCAATAATATTAATACCATTTTTACCGATAGTATTGAAAAGCTTTCCGGCAACACCGGTAGCGTGTTTCATGTTTTCGCCAACAATAGCTACGATTGCCAGATTTTCCTCGATCGTAATTTTATTGATCTGTTCAAGCTGAATTTCCCGATCAAATTCCTGTCGGATAGCTGCTTCGGCTTTCGACGAACTTGAGTTATCGATGGCAAAACTGATTGAGTTTTCGGAAGAAGCCTGTGAAATCAGGATGACGTTCACATTCTGGCGGGCTAAAGCCCCAAAAAGCCGGGAAGATATACCGGTAACGCCAACCATTCCGAGTCCCTGTATGGTAATGAGGGTAATATTTGAAATGGACGAAATACCTTTGATTGGCAGGTCTTTCCCATTGAGTTTGCTATCGGTAATTAAAGTTCCTTCGTTTTCGGGATCCATGGTATTTTTAATGAGAACAGGGATTCCCTTCTTGTAAACCGGCAAAATAGTTGGCGGATAGATAACCTTTGCACCAAAATGCGAAAGCTCCATGGCCTCCGAATAGCTGAGCATTTTTATGGTGTAGGCTTTGCTAATCACACGTGGATCAGCAGTCATGAAACCATTCACGTCAGTCCATATTTCGAGCGATGCCACATCCATAGCGGCAGCCAAAATAGCGCCGGTATAGTCGGAACCTCCTCTGCCCAAAGTGGTGTATTCGCCAGCATCGTTACTCGAAATAAACCCTGGAACAATGGCTATACCTGAAAAGGAGGCAAAAGCCGATTGAATGAGCTGATTGGTTTGCCCAAAATCGACGGTTGCTTTACCAAAATCGCTGTTGGTCTTGATTAGTTTACTCGAATCAAACCATTTCGACTCAGGAATATATTCTGAAATAATAAGCGACGAAAGGCGTTCGCCAAAGCCGCCAATTTTATCGAGTGTTTTTGGAGTGAGTTCTCCAATTAACGAAACTCCCTGAATAATTCGCTCAAGTTCTTCAAGCAAGATCGTGGTTTTCGCCTTTAGGTCTGCGTGTTTTTCAGCAACAAATAGTATTTCAATCGTCTCGTAATGGCGCGTGTTGATTTCCGTCAATTCAGCCTGAAAGTAGCCGGTTCCAATCGCAGCCATTTTTGCTGCACTCAAAATCTTGTCGGTAATTCCACCCAAAGCCGAAACCACAACGATCACATCGTCGTCCTGCCCCATCAGGATGTTCTTTACCCTCTGAATATTCTCAGCACTTCCAACAGAAGTACCTCCAAACTTTAAAACTTTCATAATTCTTGAATTAACGGAAGACCTTAAAATATACAAGCACTTTAAGCTTCCCGATTGATTATATTAGATATAAACCACTGTTTTTAATAACATATCAGAAATTGCGGCAAAAGATACCACTAAAAAAAATCCGGGTCTAACAGCACAGCTGCCAAACCCGGACATGACTGTATTTTTAAACTTTATTTAATTTACCGTTGTCGTTGCGGTGATTGCTTCGAAAATTTTGGCTTCCAGTTCCTGTGCTAATTCAGGATTATCGCGGAGTACCGATTTAACCGATTCGCGGCCTTGTCCAAGTTTGGTTTCGCCGTAACTAAACCACGATCCGCTCTTTTTGATGACATTGAGTTCAACTCCCATATCAACGATTTCGCCTGTTTTTGAAATACCTTCGCCATACATGATGTCGAATTCAGCCTTCTTGAATGGCGGAGCTACTTTGTTTTTTACCACTTTAACTCGGGTATGATTTCCCTGGGCTTCGTCACCGTCTTTAATCTGACCAATGCGGCGAATGTCCAAACGTACTGATGCATAAAATTTCAGCGCGTTACCACCGGTTGTTGTTTCAGGATTACCAAACATGACACCGATTTTTTCGCGCAACTGGTTGATAAAGATGACGCAGGTTTTGGTGCGGTTAATGTTGGCAGTCAGTTTACGTAAAGCCTGAGACATTAAACGAGCCTGAAGTCCCATTTTGGAATCTCCCATTTCGCCTTCAATTTCGGCTTTTGGAGTCAATGCAGCTACTGAGTCAATAACGATAATGTCCACAGCTCCCGACCGAATCAGGTTGTCGGCAATTTCCAGAGCCTGTTCACCATTATCAGGTTGAGAAATCAGCAATTCGTTGATATCAACACCTAATTTGGAAGCATATCCAGGATCAAACGCATGCTCGGCGTCAATAATGGCAGCAATACCACCAGCTTTCTGAGCTTCGGCAATAGCGTGAATAGCCAAAGTCGTTTTACCAGAAGATTCTGGTCCATAAATTTCGATGATTCTGCCTTTTGGATAGCCACCAACGCCCATTGCAATGTCCAGTCCAATTGATCCGGAAGAGATTGACGGAACGTCTTCAACTACGCGGTCGCCTAATTTCATAATCGAGCCTTTGCCATAGCTTTTCTCGATTTTATCCATTGTCAACTGTAGAGCTTTTAGCTTCTCGATGTTCTGTTTTGATTTTTCGTCGTTTGCCATTTTATTTGATATCTAATGCTTTAATGATTTGATCGGTATGGTTTTTTGTATCTACTTTCTCAAAAATATCGTCAATAATTCCGGATTCGTTAATCACAAAAGTGGTACGCATAACACCCATATATTTTTTGCCATACATACTTTTTTCGCCCCAAACGCCATAAGCCTGAAGGATTTCCTTTTCAGTATCTGCAATCAGGTTAAACCCGAATTGGAACTTATCGGCGAACTTTTTGTGCGAAGCAACACTATCAGGACTAACTCCAACAACTTCATAACCTTTTGCCAGCCAAGCCTGGTAATTATCATTCAGATTGCACGATTCTGCTGTACAACCCGGAGTATTATCTTTCGGATAGAAGTACAAAATAAGCTTTTTACCCTTGAAATTTTCCAATGAAATGGTCTCATTGTTTTGATTCAGCCCATGAAATTCAGGAGCTTTATCACCTTTACTTAAAGATGTCATTATCGAATGTTTTTAAGTTAGACAAATATACTTGAAATATTGATATGATTCGGTCGTAACAAAACGTTGTTAATAAAATAAACAAGCTCAATCATATGGAGAGCTAGCTACATTTTTGTAATTTTAAACCCAAATCAAACATATACCGAATATGTTAATTCAAATTACAA
>JBBQXI010000037.1:0-15368 GCA_038209805.1 Bacteroidales bacterium
ATTTGTTGTTGAGATGGCAGCATTGCTTCATGATTTGGATGACTGGAAACTGGTAGATTCTGAAAATTACGGTACTTCGAAAGCAAAAGAATGGTTAGTTTCGATGTGTGTAGAAAAAAGGATAGCTGACAATGTTTTGCAAGTAATTGACGAAGTTTCGTTTAAAGGAGCCGATATTGAAACACCGGTTAGTTCTGTCGAAGCTGCTGCTGTTCAAGATGCAGATCGTTTGGATGCCATTGGCGCCATCGGAATTGCCCGGACGTTTGCCTATGGAGGCCATAAAAGTCGGCTGATCTATGATCCGTCAATATCACCTGTAATGCACGATGATTTTCAGAACTATAAAAACAATACGGCACCAACAATTAATCATTTTTATGAAAAATTGTTATTGCTGAAAGATAGGATGAATACCAATACTGCCAGAGTTGTTGCAGAACAAAGGCATCAGTTTATGAAAGACTATTTAACTCAGTTTTATGATGAGTGGGAGGCCATACGATGAAAACAACAAATACTAATACTTCAGTTATGAAAATTGAACACATAGCAATCTGGACCCGTGATTTGGAAGGTATGCGTAATTTTTATACGCATTACTTTAATGCATCTTCAGGTTCAGGGTACTACAATCATTCCAAAGAGTTTAAATCTTATTTTCTCTCATTCGAAGGTGAATGCCGACTGGAGTTAATGCAAATGCCAACAGTAACGAATAATAAAAATGATTATCGGAAACACTATTGCGGGATTACTCATTTTGCCTTTAAAGTAGGTTCACGAGAAAGGGTTGACCAAATTACGGACATGCTTCAACAGGATGGTTTTGAGATTATCAGTCCCGGAAGAATGACCGGAGATGGATATTACGAAAGTGCCATTTATGATCCGGAGAAAAACAGGATTGAGATTGTTGCCTGACAAGATAAACAATTAGTCATTGGTCAATAGAAAAGAACTATTTGCCAATGACTATTTTCTTCCCGGCATGTTTTCGGCTGCGTATTGCAATGGTTCGTACCAGTCCTCACCGTATTTTCGGATCAAAGGCTCTTTCAAAAAAACGTAGAGAGGAAGATTCTCCCCTTTTCCACATGCACGACCCGGTTTGCAAATGTCGATTTGCTGGTAGTTTACTGCGTCAAATCGTTTGTATTCTGTAATTCGTATTGGGAAAAGGTGGCAGGAAACTGGTTTGCGGAAAGTGATTTTTCCCTCCAGAAAAGCTTTTTCAATGCCACATTTCAAGATGTCGTTTTCTTTGTAGGTGTAAACGCACTGCTTGTTGTTCTCAAGTGGTGTTACCAAATCGCCATCCAGATCAATCACCGCAAATCCTTGTTTTTGGATTTCGTTCCGATGATTTTCAGACAAGTAAGGTTCAATTTCAGGATAAGCTTCCTGAATGGCTTTTACTTCTTCAGGAGTAACTGGTGCGCCCGAATCGCCTTCAACACAACATGCTCCTTTGCATTTCAGTAAATCACAAAGGAACTTCTTTTCCAGAATATCTAAACTAACAATGGTACGGCCGATTTCGAGCATAAATGATGTAATCTGAAGTCAGGAGTCCGAAGTCCGAAGATAGGAAACAAAAGCTTGTTGCTTCTGACTCCGGTCTTCCGTCTCCGGACTTCTTAACTGTTTTATTTTTCAATCAATACTTTTCCAGTCATTTCATCCGGAATTTCCAGACCCATGATTGACAATAGGGTAGGGGCAACGTCGGCCAGAATGCCGTTATTGATTTTTACGTTTTTGTTTTCAGAAATATAAATACAAGGAACCGGGTTCAGTGAATGAGCCGTATTGGCCGATCCATCTTCGTTAACTGCATTGTCGGCATTTCCGTGGTCAGCAATAATGATAATTTCATACCCACCTTTCTGTGCGGCTTCAACAACAGCTTTCACGCAACCATCAACGGCAGTCACCGCTTTCGAGATGGCTTCGTAAACTCCGGTGTGACCAACCATGTCGCCGTTTGCAAAATTCAGGCAAACAAAATCGGCAGTTCCGTTGGCCAATTCAGGAACGATTAAATCGCGAACCATTGGTGCCGACATTTCAGGCTGAAAATCGTAAGTTGGAACTTTAGGCGATGGAGCCAAAAGTCTTTTTTCACCCGGAAATTCTTCTTCGCGGCCGCCGCTGAAAAAGAAGGTAACGTGCGCATATTTTTCTGTTTCGGCAATTCGGATTTGTTTCAATCCGGCTTTCGAAACGATTTCGCCCATCGTGTTGTTCAGGTTTGGCTTGTCGAAAATGACATTGACATTTTTGAAATCAGCTTTGTAGTTGGTCATTGTGTACCACTGTAAAGGCATGGTTTTCAATCCGAACTCAGGAAGATCTTGCTGCGTAAAGGCAATGGTTGTCTGACGTAAACGGTCGGTGCGGAAATTGAAACAAATGACCACGTCGTTCTCCTGAATGGTAGCCAAAGGTTTTCCGTTTTCATCAACCATAACTATTGGTTTCAGGAATTCGTCGGTAACACCAGCTTCGTATGACTCTTTAACTGTTTTCAGCAAGTCAGTCGAAGGAGTTCCTTTTCCTTCGGTATATAAATCGTAGGCCAATTTAAACCGGTCGTAGTTTTTATCGCGATCCATGCCAAAATAACGGCCAATCAGCGATGCGAATTTACCATTGGTGCCTTCGAGGCTTTTCAGGTCTTCTTCCAGAAATCCTAACCCAGAACGTGGATCAGTGTCGCGTCCGTCGGTCAATCCATGGATAAATGTATTTTTTAGTCCGAAATCAGTACCGATCTGGCAAAGAGCAACCATATGAGCGCTCAAAGCATGAACTCCGCCAGGGCCAATTAACCCGATCAGGTGTACATTTTTATTGTTTTCCTTCGCGTAGGTAAACGCTTTTACGATTTGTGGTTCTGTCCAAAGCGTTTTTTCGCGGATGGCTTTGGTGATTTTCACCATGTCTTGGTAAATCACACGTCCGGCACCGATGTTGAGGTGGCCTACTTCCGAATTTCCCATTTGTCCATCGGGCAAACCAACATATTCCCCACAAGCCATCAATTGCGAGTGAGGGTAATTGGCATTCAGGTAATCCATAAACGGCGTTGGGGCTGTAGTGATAATGTCCTTTTCGGTTCCATCACCAATTCCCCAGCCATCGAGTATCATTAAAAATGCTTTTTTATGAGTTGCCATAATTTAGATTCGTTTTAAATAATAAACTAATTTGCGACACAAAAGTATCGTTTTTTCTATTGATTTTACCAAGATTGCTTATCGCTTAAAATGAATTAACAATTTACTTTTATTCAGGTTGTGTATTTCAGAAAGTTTTATCAAATAGGCTTGAAATGAGAATTATGAGGCTGGTGTCAACTTAAATCTACTTTTCTGGTTTCATGTATTATAATTTGATCGTAAGAGAGTTGTTTATCCTTTTAGGATAGCGAAATATGAATTTTTATTTCGTTCAATTGCCTATATTTACCTATGAACTTAAATGTGCGGGAATGAATTTAAATAAAATTACCTCTGTAGTGTTCGTTTGCTCTTTTATTTTTGCTTATCCAATTGTTGGTCAGGATTTTAATTCGAATCAAGTTGTTAATCAGCCAGATCATACAATCGGGAAGTCTAATTCAACCGGATTCGCTCAAAATGCGGATGACTATTCCACATCAGCAGTTTCAGGACGTGTACCAAAGGTTGTTTCGGAAGTGCTGATTGGCCAACCTTCCGATGTTTTTGATTTGACAACCCTCAAATTAAAAAATAAGATTACACCATTAACTTATCCGGTTTACCAATTGCTCGATTACTTCGAAACAAAAGGAGATTTGGGATTTTTACCGCAGGCAAAACCTTACACAAAAGTCTTTATTGCTGAACTTCTGTTAAAGCTTATAGACAGGAATGATTTGTCGAACCGTGAAAAGCGTTTGGTTCAGCTGCAATTAACCGACATCATGCAGGATACTAATGGACTTAAAATATACCAGCAAGCCTCTAAAAATACCTATGCTGTCGCAGGTTTTAGTGCCGAAACATCGGTTCGTAGTGGATTGGGGGATAATGGAACTTTGGCAACAAGTTTACTTGGAGAACCTTACTTGTCGGGCGATCTCGGCGAACACCTTACTTTTACTGCAGGAATGGGCCTGGCTATTGAACGGCTTACTCCGGATATTTTTTACCAATCGTACACCCGCGATAAGCAGGTTGTGTTCCCCTACGAATCCGTTGGCTATTCCTATTTGCCCTATCAGTTTAATTTCGATACTATGTGGGCGCATGTTTTGGCTTCCGGCACTTCTGGCGAAGGTAAACCAGTTAAAAAGGATGTTACCGCAGGCATGATTTATCATACAGAACTGAATGGTTCCTGGTTCGATGGAGCAGTGCAGATGAGCATCAACAATCAGCGACGAGCTTGGGGTCACGATCAAAATAATCTGGTGCTTTCGTCCACAGCACGTCGATTCCCTGGAATTGAACTGAAAATTCAACCTGCAAAATGGATACGGTATTCTTATGTGATGGGATCGTTGTTTTCGTATGCGAACCAGGATTCGAGCTATAAAAGTGAAATTTATGGATACGAATTGGGTCAGGTGCAGAAGAATTTCACCTATCATCTGATTGAATTCATGCCAACTCGCTGGTTGCAAATTTCGGCTGGCGGTGGAAATATCTGGTCCAAACGTTTTGAACTGGCTTACATGGTTCCGTTTGTAATGCCCCATTTTACGCAGATTGACGTTGGTGATCACGATAATTTGACTATGTATTTTGATGTGGCTACTTTGATACCTTCAGTTGGAAAAATTTGGGGTGGATTTTTTGTCGATGAATTTGATTTTAAAACATCAGGAAAATTGTTTCGAATGCCTCATAATCGGTATGCCTGGCAACTGGGTTGGAAATCGAACCTAATCTCCAAATTTATTCCCGGCACAACTTCTACACTGAAATACACCCGACTTTCTCCATTTGTTTATACTCATTATCCTGAAACTGAATTTAATACTTTTGGGAGTGGGGCTTTGGATATGACTTATACTCACGATGAATTTAATCTGGGTTTTTACCTTCCACCTAATTCGTCAGAACTGAATTGGAAGTTGGTAAATGTCGCAGTTCCTGATCTGGTATTGTCGCTTGATAATAAGCTGATTATTCATGGTACAAACGATTTGGCAAGTACCAATATTTACCAAATTTACGGCGATATTTATCGTCAGTACTATGAAGAACCGGGCAGGGCTATGGTAAAATACCCTTATGAAAATTTTACGAAGGATGGAATTTACGACTGGACGATGATGTCGGAATTTAAGTTTGATTGGAAACTTCGCAATTCGGGTTTGTTGAATTATTACCGGGTTGTAGGAAGTTTAGGCTACGCCAAAACATGGTGGCGAAGTAATGAAAGTCAGGTGGTTGCTCCTGAACCCCGGAAATTACTTACCGCAAGTATCGGGATTGTGGTGGAAATGTAGAGTGCCTGTAAAAGAAAACCTCCAATCTATTTGTCGTTTGACAAGCGGATTGGAGGTTTTTTATTTTCAGTTCTTAGACCACCTAACTTTTGGTGACCTGAAGTCCCGTATTTGAAATGCTGAAATCGACAAACCGGGCTCTGTGGTTAACCGGATTAGTTGTTAATTCATGTCTGATCTGATTGGCAGCATTTTCGTCGCCAGCCATAATAAACATAAATCCACCACCTCCGGCACCCAGTAATTTGTGACCAATCGACAACGGAGCTATCCGATCAATGAGTTTTTGAATTTCGGGAGTATTTGTTCCTGAGTCTAATTTCTGATTCAATTGCCAGCTTTTTTTGATGTTTCTGCCCAATCCCTCAAAGTCTTTAGCTGAAAGGGTTGCGCTGGTGTTTTCTGCATGACATTTCAGTTCTTCCAATAACGAAAGATGTGCCGACGAATTCAGAAACATACCCCGGACAATATCGGCCAAAATACTTTTCGCTACCCTGGTAATTCCGGTATAATAGAGCAACATCCTGTTTTTGTACAGTGGATCGCAAAACAATGAATCGGGTAACCACTTAACCAATGGACTTTGCGTTTTCCCCGGACTGGTTTCGAGTAGTTTGATGCCTTCGAGAATTCCGCCAAACTGATCCTGCCAGCCACCGCCGGTGGTTAGTAATTGTTCGAGAGCCAAAGCACGTCGACCAATTTCGGATTTGTCCCATCCTAAAGTGCAAACTTCCGAAAGAGTTCCCAGCACTGTGGCTGCAAGTATAGAACTGGTTCCCAGACCTGAACCTTTTGGTACTGCTGCAAGTATTGATATTTCCAAACCACCGCCAGCTTCAATCAGTTGCTTCTGTAAAGAAGGAAATTTGCGGCAAGAAAAATCAGGAATAAAGCCTGAAAGAGCCAATGCAGCTTTGGGAATTGCAAATGGCGATCCTACGCTGTAAAATTCTCTTAGTTCGTCGTAGGTTGTAATCGTTTCCTGCGCTCCCAAATCGATTGACCGAAGCACAAATTCGGGCTTTTCAGAGGCTTTTATGTAACAATGCAATGGCGGTTGACCGTTCAGTTCAACTGCCAGATTGAGAACTTTACCTCCATACAAGAAACAGTAGGGTGGAGTATCTGACCATCCTCCGGCCAGGTCAAGCCGAACCGGGCTTCTTCCCCATGCAATCTGGTCTGGCAACAGGTTGATTACTGGTTCAACCGGATTTTGATGAAAATATTCTAAAACTGAATCACGCAGATAATTGAATGCTTTCTTTTCTTCCTGATCATACTCAATCCCTCTTTTGCGCTGAACGGTTGCGCGAAACATATGAGAATGCAGAGGTAGCCAGCCGTTGTTTCTAACCGGAAGTTCCTCCGGAAGTTCGAGGTTGTTCCTGACATATTCATTCGCTAACTTTTCCAGATCAAGCTGGTAAAATACCGAATTAGAATAATTGCGGGCTATGGCAGGTATGGCTTTAATGAGGTGTTTGGTACATTGCTTATCAATTTCAGCAATATTGCATATTTGACTTATTTCGTCAGCACTTACCCGTCGCGAATGAAGCCACAGATCCGTAAATTTCGGATTCGGAATTGGCTGATTGTCGATTAACCATTGAAGGAATGTTTCGCTGACATCTTCCTTTTTCAGGATAGGAAATAGCGGAAGAAACTGTATGTCGGTAGTTTCATCCAAATAATTGAACGCTTCCGTCAGATCGTGATTCTCTAGCCAGACTTTAAGTTTTGTCCCCATGAACAGTGTTGATTCACTGCTTTGTGCACCTCTGAACGGATCGTTGAATCCATAATTTCGGATCACTATTGCTTGTGCATTGATCGGAACCAGATCAAGACAGACTCCGTTGTGCAATTCAATATTCCAGTTGTTCTCCGGAATGTTGGTCAAAGCATGATTTTTATGTAATTGCCAACCAGCCGGAATAAAAGCATTCTCAATCCAAATGTTGGCTTGCTCGGAGTTTAAATTTGCGCTGACTTCAGAATTTAGAACGAAAATTGAAGGGTGTGGTTTAACCTGCCGGTGCCAGATTTCGCGTTGATCGGTAATCCGGTTCTGAATGGAAAGGTTGGACGTGATCAGTTCGGATGTGTTTCCTAAATGATAAAATTCTCCTCCTTCAAGGTTTACCAAAGCGATGCTTAATTTATTGATTTCAGCATCGGATTGAATAGGCGAATTACCCATTGCAATGCCAAATTCGCTGTACAAATCGTAAAAGTCGGGCGTTTTGTTCTCATAAGTTTCGCCATTCCAGCCACAACGATCCATCAGTAGTTTAATGGCTTTTGGACTGAGTAGCCAAATGCCTATGTCCATCAGGAAATAGTACTCATGAATGAGTTCTTTGATTTTCTCGATAGAAGGTTTTTGCAGCATAAACTGCATTTGACTTGGCGAATCGTGCCGGGCAAAAAACACACCATGGTTCGTGGCTTTCTCAGGTTCGAGCCACATTCCAAAACAAACGACATCGGCTTCCGGAATTTCAGGAATATTTTTGCCTGAAAAAATAAGAGTATCGCCACTGGCAATCAAGGTGTTTAGTTTGTCAGGTGCCTGATTGAGTATTTGGTCGAATAGTGGAGTTTGAAGGTGAATCAACCGTTGATTGAGTTGTTGCCCGCGCGACCATCTGAATACTGGCATTGGCAGCAAGCTTTTGCCCAATGGTGCATATGCTGGCAAACGACGACTTTGTCCTCCGGCATGAATGATTACCCGTTTCTCATTGGGTAACCATTCGTCAAATTTTGCTTCTTTTTCCTGATTAAATGCTTCGGTCAGTAGAAAAGCTGTTCCGCCGCCCGACCCAACTCTTTTCTCTTTAGGATCGGATGAGATAAACCAATCTTCCGGAGAAAGACCGGATATTTGATGAAAGTGAGGTATTGTATTTGGCGGAACCGAGATAAGGTGCTTCATTTTTGAATACGAATTAGCGAGAGAAATACCAATCATATAATTTTTCAATTCCTTCTTCGATTTCTATTTGATGATGCCACCCCAACGCATGAAGTTTATCCGGATTGGTGAGCTTGCGCATCGTGCCATCGGGTTTCGAGGTATTAAATGCTAAATCGCCTTTGAATCCTAATTTTTCTCTGATAAGAAATGCCAGATCGTGTATCGAAATTTCTTTTCCGGTACCGATGTTGATGTGCGTATTGCGTATTTCGCGAGACACTGATTTCCCTTCGACAGGCTCAGGGAACGGTTTCTTTCCGGTTGTTGAGCTTGTCGAAACAGTATCTTTAAAATCAATATTCTCCATCAAAAAAACACAGGCATCGGCCATTTCTTCGCTCCAAAGGAATTCGCGCATGGGCAGGCCTGTTCCCCAAATTTCGACGGATACCGATCCTGTTTCATTGACACGAATCCCGTATTTAGAAAGAATGGTTAAAATTTCATTTGGATTATTAATTCCTGAAATTCCTTCTATTGGGCGTTTATTTAAATCTTCACTAATGGCGTCCCAATTGTTTTCTTCCAGACATTTCCCGAGATGCATTTTCCGGAGCATAGCTGGCAAAACATGCGATTTTTCGAGATCAAAATTATCGTTTGGGCCGTAAAGGTTTGTCGGCATCACCGAAATAAAGTTGGTGCCGTATTGAAGGTTGTAGCTTTCACAAAGTTTGATTCCTGCTATTTTTGCAATAGCATAAGGTTCATTGGTGTATTCGAGTGGATCCGTCAAAAGACAATCTTCGGGCATCGGCTGAGGCGCTTCTGCCGGATAAATACAAGTTGAACCTAAAAAGAGTAATTTCTTTACCTGATTCAGATAAGCCGCATGGATCACGTTGTTCTGGATCATGAGGTTTTCGTAGATAAACTGTCCTCGGTAGGTGTTGTTTGCCACAATACCACCCACTTTTGCTGCTGCCAGAATCACATATTCGGGTTTTTCAGCAGCAAAAAATGAGTTTACAGCATTGGTATCCATCAGATCCAACTCACTAAATTTTCTTCCGACAAGGTTGGTGTATCCTTTCGATTGAAGATTCTTCCAGAGCGCCGAACCGACTAGCCCAAGATGACCAGCCACATATATTTTAGAGCCTTTTTCCATAATCGATAATGATTTACTCAAAGTAGTTCAGGGTGCGATAGCCACCTTCTCTCAGCCATGCATCTTTTTTCATGAGTTTAATGTCCGATTGCATCATATCCTGAATAAGTCCGTTGAGGTCGTATCTTGGTTCCCATCCAAGTTTCGATTTTGATTTGGATGGATCTCCAATTAAAAGATCTACTTCAGTAGGACGGAAATATTTAGGGTCGACAGCAACGATGACATGAGGCGACATTCTTGATTTTATTCCACCTAAATAACGTTCACCAACTTTTTCAATGAATAGCTTTTCGTCAATGGCGGTAATTGAACCTTTTTCCTCGGCGCCTTCACCGGAAAAACTCATTTCAAGTCCGATTTCGGCACATGATAACTTAATAAAGTCGCGGATAGTAGTGGTTATGCCGGTAGCTATCACATAATCATCGGGTTGGTCCTGCTGAAGAATCAGGTACATCGCCCGGATATAGTCTTTTGCATGTCCCCAATCTCGTTTAGATGAGAGATTTCCAAGAAAAAGCTGTTCCTGCATTCCAAGAGCAATTCTGCTAATGGCACGTGTGATTTTGCGTGTTACAAATGTTTCACCACGTATAGGTGATTCGTGATTAAACAAAATTCCGTTGCTAGCATGCATCTTATAAGCTTCGCGGTAGTTCACGGTTATCCAATAGGCATACATTTTGGCAACTGCATAGGGTGAGCGTGGATAAAATGGAGTTCGCTCTGTTTGCGGAACTTCTTGCACCATTCCGTATAATTCGGAAGTTGAAGCTTGGTAAATTCGGGTTTTCTCAATCAGTCCGAGTAGTCGAACGGCTTCCAGAATACGCAAAGTTCCAAGTCCGTCGGCATTGCCGGTGTACTCCGGAGTTTCGAAACTAACGGCCACATGGCTCATCGCTGCGAGGTTGTAAATTTCGTCTGGTTGCGTTTCCTGAATGATGCGTGTCAGGTTCATGCTATCAGTTAAATCGCCATAATGAAGTTTGAAATGACGGTTTTCAACATGCGGATCTTCGTAAATGTGATCGATTCGCTCGGTATTAAACATAGAAGAGCGTCGTTTAATACCGTGAACCATGTATCCTTTTTTGAGTAGGTATTCGCTCAGATAGGCACCGTCCTGGCCGGTAACTCCTGTAATTAATGCAGTTTTTTGTGTCATTTTTATAGCGTTTTAGATTATAATCATGTACTAATAACTCGTTAACTTATATATTGTTTCAAGAATTTAAAATTCGTTAATTTCCAATACCGCTATATTCGAAGCCAATTTCTTTCAGTGCTTTTCCTTCCAGAATGTTTCGTCCATCGAACAGAAATGCTGGTTTGCACATGTTTTCGTAAATTTTCTGCCAATCGTATGCTTTAAATTCATCCCATTCGGTAAGAATGGCAATGGCGTGCGCATCTTGCATCGCAGCATAAGGATCGTTATGAACATGTATTGAAACACCTTCCATCTCTCCAACAGGCGGCGAATCGAAATCGCCCCCATAAGTGGAATGATTCATGACAGCTAAGTAGTTCAAATCGCGCAAGATTTGTTCCTTTGTAACCTTCGGGTCATAAATGTGAATTTCAGCACGATCTTGAAGCAGTTCATATGCTACATAAATAGCTGGCGATTCGCGCGTATCATTGGTGTTTTTCTTAAAAGCCCAACCTAAAAAGGCTATCTTTTTTCCTGATACTGTATTGAATAGACTGTCAATGATTTGTTTGGAAAAGCGGTGTTTTTGGTAATCATTCATGCGAATTACCTGTTCCCAATAATCAGCTACTTCAGGTAAATTGAAGTGACGACAAAGATAAACAAGGTTGAGTATGTCTTTCTGAAAACAGCTTCCGCCAAATCCGACAGAAGACTCCAAAAATTTGGATCCTATTCGACTGTCAGCTCCAATGGCTCTGGAAATTTCTTTGATGTCGGCACCAGTGCGTTCACAGAGAGCCGAGATTGAATTGATGCTGGAAATACGCTGAGCTAAAAATGCATTTGATGTTAATTTTGACAGTTCGCTACTCCAAACGTTGGTTTGCAGAATTCGTTCCCGAGGGACCCATTGGGCGTATACACTGGTTAGGGTTTCAATGGCCTTAAGTCCAGCTACACTTTGTTCGCCACCGATTAAAACACGGTCGGGATGGTGTAAATCTTTAATAGCAGTTCCTTCGGCTAAGAATTCAGGATTGGAAAGAACCTGAAACTGATGCCCGCGCATATTATTGCTTAATATCGTTTTTATAGATTGGGCTGTTCGAACTGGTAACGTAGATTTCTCGACTACTATTTTGTCCCCATCAGCGAACTCGGCTATTTGCCTTGCGCATAGTTCAACATATTTTAAATCAGCAGCCATCCCTTTTCCTACTCCATATGTTTTGGTTGGAGTGTTAACCGATATGAAAATAATGTCCCCATTGCGAATCGCTCCCTGCACATCAGTAGAGAAAAAAAGATTTCGATTTCGGGCAGATTTAACTATTTCAGCCAGTCCAGGTTCATAGATGGGCAGATTGTCTAAGTCTTCATCGTTCCAGTCTGCAATTCGTTGTGAGTTGATGTCTACAATGGTTACTTCAATTTCCGGACATTTCTCAGCAATAACGGCCATCGTTGGTCCACCAACATATCCTGCACCTATACAAGTAATTTTCATAAGAAAATAATTAATTTATATTGAAAGAAACTTCTAATACATGTTTTTATTACAATCTCCAATATTCTAATTTTTCAATTCAATTAGCATAGAGACCTTTCACATCGACCAACAGGTAGAGGCTGTGTTGGCATACTTTAGAAAATGATGTCGAAGCCAATACCGGCATTTTGCGGGCAAATTCAAGTGCAATTGGAAGCCCAACACAACCTAGTCCAATTAAAGCAATTTTTCTTTGACTATCTATTAGTTGAGTGAGCATTTTTAATGGGTGATTGGTTTTAAATAAAAAATATGATAATGGTTGAATGTTTTGTTTAGATTCATTCATCGAATAACCGAGATCTCAAAATTAGAAACTCTTTTTGAGTAAAGGAAATTGTTTGAAATTAGTTTTAGTCCAGAATTCGAATGGGTGTGTTTCGAGTGTGCTTATTTAAGATTTTAAACAAGTTAAATAGCTGTAACTGAGGTTTGCTATTTGTATTCGATTTCATCGGAAATTAATGAAGTTAAGTATAACTTGTATTGATCAAAAATCTGATTTTAATCAAGTTAATCATTGTCCGGTTCACAGCTTCGCCCTCTCTGCCACACAGCCAGATATCGACTTATTCATATTAGAGTTCAAAAATAACTCAAAAAGCGAATACAAGTCAATAGATTTTATTGTTAGTGTTGGTTTTGCCACAAAATTATTGAAATGCATATTCAATCATCTGACAATATTGCGTATCAATCGGTATTAAATAGAATGAAGGTTCAACTCCACGAATTAGACAATTTATTAAAGTAAAATGCAAAGAAAAATAATATAGGGGGAGTAGAAAAATAAAGAAGCAGCTAAGAACTTTTCTTAACTGCTTCATCTTTAAGTAGCGAGAGGCGGGCATGATCCGCCGACCTCGCGATTATGAATCGCGCGCTCTAACCAGCTGAGCTACCTCGCCATCGTTTATTTTGAACTTAAAAAAAGAAACTTCCATTCCTTTTTTGCGGTGGCAAATATAGCACTTTATTTATTTGTTGATCGACGGAGCTGAAAAAAATCAAAAAAAAATCTGTGTTGCAATTTTTTCGATGGCTTGTTTTTTCTGTTTAAATACATATATTGCAGAAAATCAAAGAACCTATGGCTGAAAAAACACAAATACAATTGGAATATACTGTCAACTGTTCCCCCAAAGTACTCTTTAACAGACTGAGTACCGCATCAGGCTTAACCGAATGGTTTGCTGATGATGTTCGTGTAAAAGGAAATCTATTTACATTCATTTGGGGAGATACAAGCCAAAGTGCTGAAAAAAAGCTTCACCGTGAAAATAAAATGGTTCGGTTCGAATGGGCTGGTGATGATGCAGATGAATTGTATTTCGAGTTTGTTATTAATCAAGATGATCTAACGAATGATGTTTCGCTTACTATTATTGATTTTGCTGAGGAAGATGAAATCAATGAAACCAGTAATCTCTGGGATACTCAAGTGTCAAAATTGAAACATTTACTTGGTTCCTGATTGGTTCGTTATGATGAATTGCCTCGTTTAAAAGCGATTTTCAAATTTTCAAGTTAGCTTTTTCCCACCTATAAATCCATTCCTCCTGATTTACTATTCTGTGTTAAATTCGTTTTTTGTATTATCACATCTTTTTTCATAAGCAGTTCATTGTCTGCTTCAGGTTCGTTTTAAAATTCAATCATTATCCTTCAAATTCATTTCAGAATATCTGTTTTATGGGAACTGTAAAGCTTTGTTTCTCGTTTTGTGCTCAAAATAATTTTGAAGGTGTTTGTGATTCACTTTTTAATTCTTCAAAATACTTTAGTTTTGTAAACGTTTTATTATGCAAGCATAAGCATGAAGATATTACATAAGTTTATCATTAAAAGTTTTCTGGGTCCTTTTTTTATGACCTTTTTCATCTGTGTTTTTATTCTACTGATGCAGTTTCTGTGGAAATACATTGATGATTTGGTTGGGAAAGGACTTGATTGGAAAATTGTGTCTGAATTATTGATGTATGCATCATTTAGTCTTGTGCCTCTTGCGTTTCCATTGGCCATGTTATTGGCCTCAATTATGACTTTTGGTAATTTGGGTGAGAATTACGAATTGGTTGCCATGAAAGCTTCAGGGATTTCATTGTTTCGAATTATGCGGCCTCTTTTGGTTGTTGCTCTTATTTTTACTTCGATCGCATTCTATTTTTCCAATAATATTCTGCCCAAGGCTAACCTTAAATTTTACACCTTGATGTTTAGTGTTAAACAGCAAAAGCCTGAGATGGTGATTAAGGAAGGCGTTTTTAGTAATGATATGGAAAATTACAGCATCAAGGTTGAGCGTAAAGGAAAAAACAATAACATGCTTTATGATGTGATGATTTACGACCATTCTGATAATCAGGGAAACGTAAATGTATCGATTTCTGATTCCGGTAAAATGGAAATAACACAGGATAAGAAGTTTATGTCGATTACGCTGTATAACGGACAAAATTATATACAAGGAGAAGAAAGCCGGCAAAGTACAGCAAAACGGTATCCATTTCGGCGACAATCGTTTCAGAAGGAAGTGATTAATATTAGCATGAAAGATTTTGAATTTAACCGGATTGATGAAAAGCGCTATGCCGGAGCTTCAAAAATGATGAATGTTTCGCAGCTCACCAGTCAGGGAGATTCTGTTTTTAAAGATTATAAGTTTAGGCTGTGGAGGTATTTGACCGCATTTAGTTACATCAGCGATGTTAATCGGCAAGTTTCGTGGTTGTCTAATCCAAGCGATTCACTTCGGATTAATCCTAATATAAAACCGGATAGTATTGTCGATTTCGATAAAACTATTGCAGCTTTGAGTTCATTCGAGAAGGAAGCTCTTTATCAACGTGTGATTGGTAATGTCCGAAGTAATTCACTTGCAATTAGTCAGCAACTTGATGATATGTATTCCCGAAAAAAGATGCTGAATAGTTATGCCATGGAATGGCACCGTAAGTTTACCCTTTCGTTTGCCTGCCTGATCTTCTTTTTTATAGGTGCACCTCTCGGGGCTATTATTCGGAAAGGTGGACTGGGTATGCCTGTGGTTGTATCAATATTAATGTTTAT
>JBBQXI010000038.1:0-15302 GCA_038209805.1 Bacteroidales bacterium
AAAAATGGTACTTTCAGGAGAAGGTGCTGATGAAGTCTTTGGTGGTTATCTCTACTTTCATAAAGCGCCAAATGCACGCGCATTCCACGAAGAAACCGTTCGCAAATTGAGCAAATTGCATTTGTATGATTGTTTACGTGCCAACAAATCGTTAGCAGCATGGGGAGTTGAAGGTCGCGTGCCATTCCTCGATAAAGAATTTTTAGATGTTGCTATGCGCATTAATCCGGAAGAAAAAATGGCTAAAAATGGCCGGATGGAAAAATGGGTTATCCGTAAAGCTTTTGAAGATTATTTGCCCGAGAGTGTTGTTTGGCGCCAGAAAGAGCAATTTTCTGACGGAGTAGGGTACAACTGGATCGACTCACTGAAAGCCATGGTTGCCGAAAAAGTAACCGATGAAATGATGAACACATCCAAATTCAGATTCCCGATCAATACTCCGATGTCGAAAGAAGAGTATTTCTACCGTTCAATATTTACTGAACATTTTCCTTCTGATTCGGCAGCCAGCTGTGTGCCTTCGGTACCTTCAATTGCTTGTAGTACGCCAATTGCCTTGGAATGGGATGCTAGCTTCAAGAATAATGCCGATCCTTCAGGTCGTTCAGTAGGAAGTGTGCATTTAGAAGGTTATGAAAATAAATAAACTTTTTTTAAGCATAGATATTTCAATATTTTGGTTGAAATGAAAGAACCGGGCTGAAGTCCCGGTTTTTTTATTGGTAAATGTGATTAATCATTCGCATAATTCTCTTAATTTGCAAATGCTAGTTGTACTTACAATTATTTAAAAATATGTTTATCATGAGAAATGCTTTGCTGATTGCTTTACTGTTGGGAATTATTTCCTGTACTCCAAAACCTTCGTATGAAGTAAAAATAAAACTTTCTTCTGCTGAAGGAAAAGCCTACCTGAGTCAACGAGTAAAGGGAGATTGGGTAAAACTTGATTCTGTAGATTTAGTTTCCGGAGAAGGTGTTTTCAAAGGAGTTGTAAAAAATCCAGAAATCTATTATCTGGGTTTGAGTTCAAAGAAGGAGAAACTGCCTTTTTTTGTTGAGAATGCTATGATTTCGATTGACGGTTCTGCCGATTCGTTGATGAATGCAAAAGTTACTGGTTCAAAAGTTCAGGATGAACTTCAGGCTCTTCAGGATAAGTTGGATGTGCTCGACAAACAGGGGAACGATTTCTATAAACTTTCTAACGAAGCATCTAAAAATGGGGAGAAGGTTAAAGCTGATAGTTTAATGACTTTAGCAGATAAAGCTTCTACTGAATTTGATGATATGCAAAAGAATTACATCAAAGCTAATCCAGCATCGTATGTTTCGCCTTATTTGTTGGGACGTGTATATTACGATATGGAAGCAGATGTTTTGGACTGTTTTTTAACTGGCTTGGATGCCAAACTTGATTCTGTTCCGACAGTTCTTTCATTAAAAGATCGTGTGGCCAAGCTTAAATTAGTTGCGGTCGGACAAATTGCTCCGGATTTTACGATGAATGATGCCGCTGGAAATCCGGTAAAACTGAGCGATGTCTACTCGAAGAATGAATATACTTTGATTGATTTTTGGGCATCTTGGTGTGGCCCCTGCCGTCGTGAAAACCCTAATGTAGTTAGTACTTTTAATAGTTACAAGACTAAGGGGTTTGGTGTTTTCGGAGTTTCGTTAGATGCAGATAAAGCCAAATGGGAAAAAGCCATTGCTGACGATCAACTTACCTGGCCGCATGTTTCGGATTTAAAAGGATGGAAAAACGAAGCTGCTGCTTTGTATTCAGTAAACTCTATACCTTCAAATTTATTGGTCGATAAAACTGGTAAAATTGTTGGTCGGAATCTTCGGGAAGAAAAACTTCGGGAAACCATTTCCGGCCTACTGAAATAATGAAATTTGGAGTGCCTAAAGTTTTACTCCGAACTCTAGGCACTCTAGTTCACTTTAGACACTTCTTTTTTATCTTCGCCGTTCATTTTACTTCAAAGAATGGATCATTATTTTGGTGAATTCGCCGCACTGCTGACTGCTGTTTTCTGGATGGTTACCAGTTTGTCGTTTGAGTCGGCAGGGAAGAAAGTCGGCTCGTTATCGGTTAACTTAATCCGTTTGGTACTCGCGTTTGCAGTTTACTGTGTCTTGAATTATTTTCGGAGAGGAATGATATTACCCTTCGATGCCGGTACCGAACGTTGGGCATGGCTGGCACTTTCGGGCATAGTCGGATTTGTATTTGGCGATTTGTTCCTCTTTCAGGCATATGTAATTGTTGGTGCTCGAATTTCGATGCTAATTATGGCATTGGCTCCTCCAATTGCAGCATTCTCGGGTTGGTTGATTCTTGGCGAAATGCTTAGCCCAATGAACTGGTTTGGAATGTTTGTCACTCTGGCAGGTATATCCATTGTCATTCTGAAACGTGAAAAGCAAGACGCTGATTTGACTAAAAAAAGAAAGATTACCACCAACTATAGCTTTAAGGGAATTTTACTTGCATTTGGTGGTGCCGTTGGGCAGGGCGTTGGCTTGGTTTTGAGCAAAAAGGGAATGGGTGACTACGATGCCTTTGCTGCTTCACACATTCGAGTTATTACCGGAATGATTGGTTTTGCCATTATAATTCTGGTTACCAAACGATATGGTAATGTTTGGAAAGCTATTCGGCATAAACCAGCCATGAATCGAATTGCACTAGGCTCGTTTTTTGGACCATTTTTGGGTGTTTCTTTTTCTTTAATTGCCATTCAACACACTCAGTCTGGAATTGCTGCAAGCATTATGTCAATAGTTCCAGTACTCATAATTCCTCCAGCAATTGTTTTCTTTCACGAAAAGGTGAACTGGAAAGAAATAATTGGAGCTGTGATCACTGTAGGTGGAGTTGCTATTTTCTTTTTGTAAATTACTGAATAAAGATTTCCCAATGAATAATTATGCCAAATGGCTTTCGAGCCCGGTTTTTTATGTTGGCGCAGGACTGCTTTTTATGATTCCGGTGATTTGGATTGCGCGAACTGGTGCTTTCTATCTGTGCTATTTCCCGCTCATTATTGCTGCCATCTTGTTTTCGGGAGCAATAATTCCGGAGAAAAAAGTTAAGCTACCATCCATTGTGATGAGATGCTTTGGCTTTGTCTCCGGAATGATTATTTCAGAACTGATATTCAGTTTAATCCTGATTGCCGGTAATGAATTGTCCTTTCAGTTCAAATCAACACAATCAGGTTGGTTAATTTTGTCCATTGAATTGGTGCTTGGAATCGCAGTTTTTATGCTTTCCTTTTCGATCTCAATAGGCACACGATACTTTTACCGAAAAGTATCTTCAAAAAAATAAATTGTTATTGCTTGGTTTTCAAAGGATTTTCTGATTCGTCGAAGAATTGTTTTTGAAGTGCAGGCACCATTTCATCCTTTTTAACCGCCTGAATCATTTTTACCAATTGGGCAACTGTCGAGTTAATCAGCAATTCGCCGGCTTCTGCATTTGCTTTGGTACCATCGCCACCATAATGGTTGGGGAATTTAGCATACCACCATATTCCGGTATAAACGTTGGGGAGATTTTTCAGCCTGTCCTGATCAACTCCTGATTGTTGTCCGGCTCGTTCCAGATGAACAAATTCGGGTTCTAGCGCTTTCATTACCGAAGATTCTTCGTTGCCAGCATGTTGATTGTACGGATCGTGTTGTGTTAGTTCTTCAGCTTTTTTCACAACTTCAGGGTCGTCACTTGGCTGAAACCAATACAAACTATAATTGCGTCGTTCTGATAATTGGGCCATTCCGAAGAAATTCAGGAAAGCGTTGTTACCGCCATGCCCATTCACGATAATTATTTTTTCGAATCCGTTTCTGGCCAATTCATTCAATGTTTCCTGAAGGACTTTCCAAATTAGTTCAGGACTGTATGCAATAGTACCGGGCTGATGTTTTGCTTCATTAATCTGGCTAAAATAATACCATGGAAACACAACGGTATATTCTTTTTCGGCTGCACGAATGGCAAATTCACGGGCAGTATAAAGATCGGTTCCCAGAGGAAGATGTGGTCCGTGTTTTTCAAAAACGCCAATAGGCAGGATACAGGTTTTGGATGATTTCTCGACCGCTTTGATGTAATCCGGAGCTGTCAATTCTTCCATTCTGAAAGGAAGTTCTTGTGCATTCAAAATTAATGAAGCAAAAAGGCATAAAACGAAAAGGTGTAGTTTTTTCATGATCATCAGGTTTGTGGTTAAGGACTTAAATTTAGCAATTTGTGCATCAAGAGCCTATATAAAACCATAAATTAATCACAAGCAAAAACAGAATTGCAGACCTACCTGATAACTAATTTAGAATTAATGATTTGATTTCCCTTGGTTTTGAAGCGTATTACATAAATTCCTGACGAGAATCCAGAAACATCCAATTTCGTTGAGAAAGCTGACAATCCAGTTTTATTCGTCATACACTTCCCATCGCTATTAAAGATATCAAGACTGCTAATCTCGATGGTGGATTCCAGGCAAATCACATCTTTAGCCGGATTTGGAAAGATGCGATAACTAAGGACTGTTTCAAATTTGTCGGTTCCAGTTATCGATTGACCCAACATATGACCATCCAACCAGGTTAATCGGGTTTGTATCCAGTTTTTAAACATACTTACCTGCCCTGCGTAAGTCGATGGCTGAAAATCAACTTCAGGAGCTACAACATTTTTGCTCAGTATAGGCCATTTGGAATAATGCCGTACCTGAGCCTCGCTGGCCAGATTCTGAACCGAATCGATGTATGAATTGAGATATTGTGAACTCAGGTATGATTTGCGTAGTTCGAAGTACCGCTTGTTTAGGGCGTTTGCAAAATCAGTATCCTGAAGCAACCGAACCATCCAACCGTTGGAGTAGGGTGGGGCATTGAGGCAATCATTAATCAGATAACTCCAACCCGAGCCATCGGTTGCTGCAAATGTGGAACAATCCCAAATATTTTTCCAGGCCCAATCGAAGTCCCATACAGGGCCGGCATTGATCTTACCGCCTTTACTATCCTTATTTTTAAAGAAATAGACGCTTTTTTTAAATCCATCTACGTTTCGGGAAACTTCACTGACGATGAAATAATCAAGAAACGAATTTACATCAATCCAAGCCGGGTACCCATTGGTTTTATCTTTAAAATTCGAACTATATAAAACCGATTCGAATGAATTGATTGCCGTTTTCAGGTAGTCTTTCTGTTGCCAGACCAAGTCTGTTGGATCTGGGTCGAAATAAACATAATTCACAATCTTTTCAGGATGATCAGTTGGTCTGAAATTGCTTTGCCAACTGTCTGATGAATTGAAATAATCAATCTTGAAAATATATCCTCCGGAAAGATTGTCTCCGGAAATGTCCAGATTGGTTAATTTAGCTATATTGAGCCGGCCTTTATCCTGTTTGATTTTTTCCATCAGGATGTAAATGCCCAGATATTCGTTGTTGACAATTACTTCAACCATTCTGGTGCGAGATGCATAGTGCCCCATTTTTCTGGATAATTCGTAAGCCAGCGTGTTACGCATAAAGGTCTTGTCGTTGTAATTTGCAAGTAAAATCCAGTCGTTTTCGGCAGGCATTCCCAAAAGCGAAATATTCAGGTTTGCTCCATTGGCATCGCGGGTTTCGATACCATAAGGCTTTTGTGGAAAAGTTGAAGAATACGCACCCCGAATTTCGATACCGATATTTCCATTGTATATATTTCCAGCATCGGTTGGTCTATTGACTTGTCCAGTACCGTTGGAAATGATCTTCATTGTCGCCGAAACCTTCGAAGCGTCAATTATCGTTTTTCCGTTGGTATTGATTACAACTAATGGCAGATTAGATGTACTGATTCCGGAGACTTGGGAAAATACAGGTGTAACAATAAACCATATTATGATGGTGCAAAGCAAGCGAGATTTCATTTTCAAGAGAATAAGTTAGTCGGATTAACATAGGTTAATCAACTACTAAATAAGGTAATTAATTTCTATTTGCCTTGT
This sequence comes from Bacteroidales bacterium, assembly GCA_038209805.1. Lineage (GTDB taxonomy): Bacteria > Bacteroidota > Bacteroidia > Bacteroidales > Prolixibacteraceae > Aquipluma. The sequence continues at coordinate 6,029 of JBBQXI010000038.1, forward strand.
CGCTTTTGAAAATCCTTTTTGAAGTCAATTGGCATATTGCGCTTTATGGGATCAAATTTTGAGAATCCCCGGTCAAACTCTTTCAGTTTAAACTTTGGTAAGGCGCTTTTAAGCGCTAATATTGGAACACCGGTAATGTTTTCGACTGCTTTTTTGAAAAGCGGTTCCGATAAATCTCCCAAAGGCTGGGCTGGCAGCAATTCATCGTAAACCAAATCATCTGGAGCAAAACCATTCACAAAATTGGTAACACCTTCAGAGTTTGCATATCGTAACACAATAGGCTGTAATCCCCAATTTTTAATATCGGCATACGTCGAAGCATTGGTGTAAAAATCTTCAGGTTTTAAGGTGATTGAAGCGGTATATTTTCCATAAGTTGTATCGCCAACCATCGTCACATTCATGTATGGTTTTAATCCTGTAATGGTCAATTCAGCTGCACTTGCGGTTCCTTGTCCAGTTAGAATAGTTACCTTGTTCAATCCAAGTTTTACAGGAACAGAACTATCAAAAGTGACAGTTGTTTGATCGGTTACTTTATTTGCCACCCAATATTCCTGATACTTATCATTCCATTGGAAAGTTACCAGCGTTTTTGATCCGGTAACATTGCCAAGCGGAGCAATGGAACTGCAAAGGTATTGTGCCGCTGAAATTTGTCCACCGGGATTATAACGTAAATCAATTACTAAATCGGTTATTTGGTTTGTTCTGAAGTAGTCCAATGCAGTTTGCAGACTTCCATTGAAATTGGAAATAAATTGAGCATAAAATAAATAGCCGATCTTGTGGCCATCTTTTTCAATGACTTTATACAAAATAACAGGGTCTAAATTTAGCACTTCGGCAGTCATCGAAAGAGTATCCGAATTTTTGATGCCCGAAGTAGTTAGTTCACCCTTGGTAACCGAAACATTTTCGCCATTCAGTAAATCGGTATAATTGTCTTTGCTAATGCTGCTTCCGTTTACTTGAGTAATTATGCTTCCGCGTTCGAGACCCGCACGTTGTGCCGGAGTATTTGGATACACATATTCAACTATTGCAAAGTATTTGCCAGTAGATGTACCATTGGAATCTACAAAACCACCAAACGTCAAAGAGTAACCGTAACTTTTTTCAATTCCATTTAGGCTATTCTCCCAATCAGAAACATTATCGGTTATATACGACCATTTATCATCCTTATAAAGCAATTTTTCAAAATACGCCTTTGAGTCAGTTTCATATTTGGTGTCAATCGTTGGCAAATAATTGTACCATAAGTAAACATCAGTCATGGCATCTTTGATGAAGTTATTCACCTCTTGTGTAACAATAGGAGCTTCTGCTTTAATCGTAGAGTTTGCCCTTGAGCCTGTACTTCCATTTTCAAAATTTAAGTCATTTTCATTACATCCGAAGGACAATGCTATAATTAGTAACACAATGATTGTTGGTAGATGTTTAAATTTTTTCATGATATTTTAGAAATACTAGAGTAAATAATAGATTATAGATATCACCATTCCGACGCCAATAAGTATCGAAAAATTTAGAATTATACTTCTCCTGATATTTTTGCTTCCCAAAGAGATAGCATAAATCATTTTTAGCAGATTGTTACTGTTTGTCGCATTAATTATAGCCAGAACAACAGTCATTTGTCCAATTCCGTCTTTTTGCTGAAGAAGGTTCAATAAGAATGGATCAATATCGGTTATACCTACCATGTAGGCCAGGTTTGTAATTCCGGTGCTTCCATATGTCTTCATTACGAAATCAGTAATCAAAGCAAAAACAACGAATAGAATACCGAAAATTGCAGCTGTTTTAAACTCTAACGGATTTTTAGTCGATGCAAGATTATTTTCTGTGTTAGGATCAGCAAGCCGATCCGATATTTTTTTCGAGCTTAGTTTTGAAAGAATAAAACTTACCACAAACATTGCCAGAAAAGGAATTGCCAGGAGCTTAGCAACAGAACCATTAAAAATGAAGGCTAGGAAAAGAATGCGAAGATACATCATCCCATTGGCAATCATAATGGCAGAAACTGTTTGAGATCCCGCCAATCCTTGTTTTTCTTTACGAGCCAGAATAACTGTTGTCGCGGTACTACTGTAAATTCCTCCCAATAATCCAGTAAGCATGATTCCTGAATCAGGAAAAACAAATTTCTTCAGCAAATAACTGGAATAGGATATGCCTGAAACAACAACAATGGATAGCCAAAGATGATAGGGTGAAATTGGTATTTGTGCTGAAATGTTTGTTTCAGGAAGAAGTGGGAGAATAACACCACTAAAGGTTATAAATTTTGCGAGCGTAATAAATTCTTCTTCCGAAGCTTTCTTTGTTATGGTAATGAAATGGCTTTTGAGTTCGGTAAGAATTAGGATTGCTACAATAAACAACAAAACAAGCCAAACCGGTTGCGTGAAAACCATGATGGGGATGCAGTAGGTTAGAAGAGCAAGAATAGTACTAGTTAGTCCATATTTCCCGTTTTGATTAATTTTGTGATTGTACTGAATCCCGAGTAAAATTCCAATTAAAGCAAATCCAATCAGAAAGGGGATGTAGTTTACCGGATCAGCAATAAATAATACATAGGCAAGCAACCCGATGAACGCGAAAGTGCGATCGGTACCAAAAAGCTGATCATCACTTTCATTAATGTGGTGTCGCCTTTGTTCCAAACCTATAAGTAAGGAAAAGATCAGTACCAAAATGAATTTGGTAAAGCCTTCAGGTATGTGATTCAAAATCTCCATATCGACTATTAAGTTAACAAACAAAGGTATTATTTCGATAACGTTAAATCAATAGACTTTGGTATCAATTAATATTTAATAATAGTCGACAGATTGTATGGTTTATCCGTTTAGACTTTGATTTACCCTATATTATTTGTGTGAATTCTCTTCAATAAATAAAATCCGGATTTAGTGGCCTGTTTTTTTGAAAATGACAAACAATCTGTTACTTTTGTCGCCGATTCGGCTCGTAGCTCAGTTGGTAGAGCAGCTGACTCTTAATCAGCGGGCCCAGGGTTCGAATCCCTGCGAGCCGACTTAAAATCAAAGAGTTACGAGGTTTAAATCTTGTAACTCTTTTTTTTTATTGATGACTAGTTAATATGTTCAGTCAATTGGGAAAATATGTAGAGTCGCAATACAGACTAGGACACCCATACGTAGGCGAGTACCTCGACGAGGCTCTCAGTATCTGGCTAAAAGGCGATGAAGAACGTGGTAGTTATTGTAATTAGTTTATTTTCAGTGATTTAATTCTAATTGGATTAGTTGGATTGCGCCCTCGCGCAGACCAAACACTTGAAGTAAATCCATTAATTCCTGAGGCAAAATGGAACTGGTTCTGCCTGGAGAATCTATCTTGCCATGGATAAACGCTAACGATTTTTTGAAAAAATGACGGCTCAAAATACAATCTTGGCCAAGGATTTCTATTATTGGTTAATCGAAAGGAAGTCAAACGGTCAAAGTCCCCGGCAAAACTCAGATGTAAAAATGCATTAGAATAATTTTTTTACTTTTATCCCGAATAAAAACACAAAACCAATGAAGACTATACTTATTTCAGTAATGATGTTTTTGACTGTTGCCAGTTTTGCAAAGAAGAAACAGTCGCTTTTTAATGGGAAAGACCTGACTGGCTGGTATGCTTATGTGAATGATCCTAAGGTAGATCTGAATAAATTTTTCTACGCGAAAGACGGTGTAATTGAAACCGTTGGAATACCTTCAGGCTACCTGAGAACAAAAAAAGAATTTTCGAATTACCGTTTGCATATCGAATGGCGTTACCCTGAAAATGAGGTAAACAGTGGAATTATGCTGCATACTACTGGCCCTGACAAAATTTGGGTAACTCACTATCAAGCTAACCTTAAGCACCTAAGTGTCGGCGATTTTGTAGTTCATGGAGTAGGCGAGAAGGCTACTCTTGGTGGAAAGGAATATATTTCGACTGAAAAAGATAAACCGGTTGTCCCAAAATTGAATCCTTCAAACGAAAAGCCAGCAGGCGAATGGAACAGCTACGACATTGTTTGCAAAGGAAATGCCATTGAAATAAAGGTAAACGGATTGCTTCAGAATACAGCAACCAATTGTTCGCTGACTAAAGGAGCAATTGCTTTGCAGGCCGAAGGTTGTAAAATTCAGTTCCGCAATATCTGGATTGAAAAAATAAATTAAAACAGTGTTAGTGTGGTTCTGTATTGCTTAATTTAACGATGGGCATTGCAGAATCACAATTCATAATTAATGCCAAGGTGTGGAACTACACCTCAGTCTGGCCATGCAATCCTTCCGTAAAAATCTCTCTGAAGAACTTCCTTTAGCTCTGTTTATACTCACTTTAATGAGTATGGAGTTTTTAATGTTTGCTAGGGAAGTCGTGTTTTTCCGGCCACTCGTTTTCGATAATTCCGGGGAGATAATCCAATCTTTTTCTGAAAATCTTTTGAGAAATAATACGGGTCGGTGTAGCCCATCAGAAACGAAATCTCTTTGATTTTGTGTTTACTAAAGTCGAGGTATTCGCAGGCCTTGGTGATTTTTAGATGCGAAAAATAGCTTGACGGGCTGTATCCGGTTTTTTTTCGGAATAGCGTGGTGAGGTAGGAGGGAGAGTACCCTGCTTCTTCGGCAATTTCATTCAGGCTTAATTTTTTATCGAGATTTTGCTCCATGAACTGGATCGAACGGCTAATCCCCGGGTTTTGTTCTTCCATCAAGTCGTCGCTTGTGCGGCTGGCATAAATAAAAGTGGCCAGCAAATGACCAAAACACAGGCTGATATACTGGTAATTGGCATTGTAGAAACCTTTGGTCAGGTTATTAAAAAGCTCATCAAAAAGCATTATCCGGTTGGCAACCATGTTGTTTGCCGATGGAATCAGGTCGCGTACAACGGTAAAATCTTTTTCCATGATTTTGCTTTTTTCACCGTTAAATTTGCACGTGAAGAAAACAGACGGATCGGTATCACCAGTTTGTATTTTAAATATAAATCCCTGTGGAATGATGCAATATTGATTCTGACTAAAAGGAACCATGTCGTTCGAAATCTGTATAATCCCACCGCCTTTGGTGCAAAAAATCAGTTGATGGTCTTCAAGTTTAACCTGATCAGACCAAAGGGTGTCTTTCTTGATCAATATTTCAGCTAACTCGCATAGATATAGGTCTTTCGTGAGTGGGTTTTTTTGCTGTTCAGTAATGATAAAGGAAGGAAGTTTGAAAAAACGTTTCTTTAAAATCATCGTCGAAATATTAATCCTTCAAAAAAAGTTATATTTTCCATCTTTATCAAAGAAAATACTATTTTTTATTGCATTTGCAGCGAGTACTTTTGAAACACTAAAAATCGATAAACCGCAAATATGAACGAATTATTAACTAAACTAGCTGAGTGCGTTGAATTTGGCAAAATCAATATGGCCTCGCCATACCCACCTCAAATGAAAGGGCAGGAAGGTGCCGATGAAATTACGCGTAGGGCATTGGAAGAAGGAGTAAATCCTCAGGATATTTTGTCATTGGGATTGATGCCCGGGATGGAACGAATTGGTGTTAAGTTTAGAGAAAATAAGGTATTTGTCCCTCAGGTACTGATGTCGGCCAAGGCAATGAGTACTGCTATGATTCATCTGAAACCTCATTTTTTATCAGGCGCGGCCAAGCAAAAAGGAACTTTTATTATTGGAACTGTTTTGGGCGACTTGCACGATATTGGCAAAAATCTGGTCGGAATGATGGTCGAAGGAAATGGATACAAAGTAATTGATTTGGGTACCGATGTTGGTTCTGATAAATTTATTGCTGCGTTGAAAGAACATCCGGGCGCGGTTGTGGGTTTATCTGCCTTATTGACGACCACGATGGCCAGCATGGAGAAAATTACAAAAGAAATTAAAGATGCTTTGCCCGAAGCTTTGGTTACAATTGGTGGAGCACCGGTCAATAACGAGTTCTGCTCAAAAATCGGAGCCGATAATTATTCTCCCGATCCACAAGGGGTTGTAGAGTTCCTGAATACCAAAATTGCCTAAAATATCAATCATATTCTAAAAAGGAATATTCCTGTCACTTTAGAATTCAAGTGAAGTAATTAGTTGGTAAATAATTGAAATGACAGTGTTAAAACATTGTCTTCTGTGTTGTTATTGCCTTTTTTGTAGTCTCTTGATTTCTATTAAATATCATTAAAACAGTTTGTTAGAATTAAAATACAACAATATGAACGGTCTTTCACTAATTAAACAAGCATTTAAACTCGAATCGGTCGAACGCACGCCATGGGTTCCTTTTGTTGGTGTACATGGAGGTTATTTAATCGGAGTTGATGCAGAAGAATACCTTAAATCGTCGCAAAATATGGTTGCCGGTCTAACCAAGGCCATCGAATTGTATAAGCCTGACGGTATTCCTGTCAGTTTTGATTTGCAGCTTGAAGCTGAAATTTTGGGTTGCCGGTTAAATTGGGCTAAGGAAAACCCACCTGCGGTGGTTTCTCATCCATTGTCCGAAGGAATTTTGCTCAGTTCATTAAAAGTTCCTGAACCAAATGAAGGGCGTATTCCGCTCGTTTTGGAAACTACTCGCACTCTTCGTGCTGCGAATCCTGAAATTGCTTTATATGGCTTGATTACTGGCCCGTTTACTCTCGCATTGCATTTGCTGGGCACCGATATCTTTATGAAAATGTTTGAAGATCCGGATCAGGTGATGGAAATCATGAATTTCTGCACTGATGTGGCTATTCGCTATTCGGAAATGCTTATTGACGCCGGATGCGATGTGATTGCGGTGGTTGACCCGATGACCAGCCAAATTGATCCCGCTTCGTTCGAAACCTTTGTGACACCATATGTCTCGCGTATTTTCGATTTTGTCAGGACAAAACAAAAGCTAAGTTCGTTCTTCGTTTGCGGTCATGCTCAGCAAAACATTGAAGCTATGTGCGATTGTCGACCTGACAATATTTCGATTGACGAAAACATTCCGCTCGAATTTGTGAAAGAAATTGCCTTATCGAAAGAAATCAGCTTTGGCGGAAACCTCAAATTGACTGTTGTTTTACTGATGGGCGATGTGACTGATGCAAAGCAGGATGCATTGGCCTGTTTGGATTTAGGCGGAAATCAAGGTTTTATTCTGGCTCCGGGTTGCGATCTTCCGATGCAAACTCCGGTTGAAAATATTCAGGCCGTATCTGAACTGGTTTTCGATCAATATCTACGCGATGTTGCACGCAATATTGAAACGAGGGAAAGTAAGCTGGATATCCTGAATATGAAGGATTACGGACAGTCAGACAAAGTGATTGTGGATATTATTACCCTCGATTCAGAATCGTGTGCGCCTTGTCAATACATGGTTGAAGCAGTAAAGCGGGTTGCTCCTCATTTTGAAGGTGTGGTGGAATGGCGCGAACATCCGATTAAAAAGATGGAATCGGTTTCGTTTATGTCGTCGCTCATGGTAAAAAATATACCTACTATCTGTATCGATGGAAAGATCGTTTTCGTTTCGCAAATTCCACCTCAAAGTCAAATCATTGAGGCAATTCAGAAACGGATTAACGAGAAACTGAAACTCCGGATTAAGTCTAAACGAAGCGAAATACTTATTTTCGGTGAAACGGAAAAGGAATGTGCCGAAATCATTAAAAGGGTAAAACGAGCAACAGCTGAATTGGGTAAAGAAATTGCGATCAGGGTAATTACCGATAAAGCCAAAATGAATTCATACGGAATAAAGAAAGGCCCTGCAGTTGTAACCGTCAACTATAAACTCAAATCAGAAGTCGTTGTTCCTTCTCTTGATGTCATTAAAGAGTGGATTAAAGAGATCTAAAAAGTTCGGAGTGTCTAAATTGAAATTTACGATTAGACAATTTACCATTTAAATTCATGATGAATGTTTCAATCCTTAATTGTAAATTGTCAATGGCTAAATTGTCAATGGTTCAATATTCGTAACTAATAATAAAGATGTTGATTATGAGCAAAATAATTCAGGAAATACAAAAGGGTAGGGTGCTGGTTTCCGATGGCGCCTGGGGAACATTTCTTCAGCAAAAAGGATTGCAACCTGGCGAATGCCCTGAAGAATGGAATATTTCGAGACCTGACGATGTTTTCGGAATTGCCCAAAGTTACGTTGATGCGGGTGCCGATACGATTGAAACAAACAGCTTTGGAGGAAACTATTTCAAATTGAAAAATTATGGGTTGGAAGCTCGTGTTTTCGAAATCAACAAAGCTGCAGCCGAAATTAGTCGGAAAGCTGCCGGAACCGACCGATTTGTATTAGGCTCGGTTGGCCCAACAGGCAAGCTGCTTATGATGGAGGAAGTTACCGAAGATGAACTTTACATTGCTTTTAAGGAACAATCCATCGCACTTGAAGCTGGTGGTGCCGATGCCATTGTGATTGAAACCATGACTGATCTGGAAGAAGCCCGCCTCGCAGTGAAAGCTGCCAAAGAGAATACCAATTGCGAAGTCATCTGCACCATGACTTTCGATAAGATAATAGGTGGCGAATACCGCACTATGATGGGGATTTCGCCAACCGAAATGACCGAAGCGCTTGTTGAAGCCGGCGCTGAAGTAATTGGAGCTAACTGCGGAAACGGCATTGCCGATATGATTGGCATTGTAAAAGAAATCAGGCAGGTAAATGCGACTATTCCAATTCTGATTCATGCCAATGGCGGATTGCCTCATTATCACGAAGGCGTAACTACTTTTCCTGAATCGCCCGAAGATATGGCTGCCCGGGTAAAAGAAATTATAGAGGCAGGCGCAAACATCATCGGTGGCTGTTGTGGTACAACTCCCGATCATATCTGTGAAGTTCGCCATGTGGTGAAGAGTTTGTAGAAAAGAGTTGGAAGTCTGAAGTTTTTCTCCAGACTCCTGACTCCCGTCTTCCAACCTAAATACAAATCACACTCAAATTCAATCATAATTCAACATGTCTGCAATTCCGCTGCAATTGGTAACTGGTTTTCTGGGAAGTGGTAAAACTACCTTCCTGAAAAATTATCTCGATGAATTTTCAAGAGAACGGAAGATTGGGATTATTCAAAATGAATTTTCGGAAGTGAATGTCGATAGCTTTGAACTTCAACAGAAAAATACCGATTTTCGGATACTTGAAGTGAATAATGGCTCGGTTTTTTGTGTTTGTCTGTTGGGGAGTTTCATCGGTTCGTTGGCTGCTTTTATTGATCAGTATCAGCCTGATGAATT
>JBBQXI010000039.1:0-15210 GCA_038209805.1 Bacteroidales bacterium
TTAATACCATTAGCAGGAGCTACATCTGGAACCGACATGAATCCACTTTCGCGTTCATAATCGGCAGCAAAACGTTCCAAATGCCCGATAGCCACCGGATCTTTTTTCATTTTCTGGGTGTAAAAGCAACTGGCTTCACACTGTTTTTCCTGAGGACAAACGCGGCCGCAAACTGCCGGAAGTGCTGAAGTTTCTTTTAATGATTTGGCGGCATCCAGAAATTTTCCAGCTTCAATATATTTTACAAACTTCGGGATATTGATGCTTACCGGACAGCCTTCAATACAAGTTGGATTTGCGCAATCGAGACACCGTGTAGCTTCTTTTTGAGCCTGATCGGCCGACAAACCGATATTCACTTCGCGATCTTGATATTTGATACGTTCCTGCGGATCCATTTCAGGCATGCGAACTCTTTCCTTAGCGGTGCGCTCTTTATTTGCAATGGTTTTTCTCAGTTCGACACGCCACTCTTTCTCACGCTCGATCTGAATATATTCTTTGTTTGTTGACATTTCGTTAAGTTTAATTTAGATTACACATACCGCTCGTAAGCAATTTTTTCTTCGTTGGAATATCCACCCAGACGCATAATTAACTCATCAAAATCAATCTGGTGAGCATCAAATTCTGGTCCGTCGATGCAAGTAAAGTAGGTATTTCCTCCAACGCTTACACGACATGCGCCACACATTCCGGTTCCGTCGACCATGATTGCATTTAAACTGGCCTGAGTTGGAATCTGGTATTTTTTAGTCAACAACGAAGTAAATTTCATCATCACGGCAGGTCCAATGGCAATACATTCGTTCACAGTTTCGCGTTGAATAATCATCTCGGCACCCGCGGTAACCAATCCTTTGGTTCCATACGATCCGTCGTCAGTCATCACAATTGTTTCGTCCGACCATTTGCGAATTTCATCCTCTAAAATGATCAGATCTTTATTACGTGCAGCTAAAATAGAGATAACTCTGTTTCCGGCTTTCTTATAAGCTTCAACGATAGGAAGCATTGGTGCAACACCAACACCACCGCCACATGCAAGCACAGTGCCCGGCTTATGAATATGAGTTGCTTTGCCCAATGGGCCAACCATATCAAGGATAAAATCACCCGCCTCTAGCTCAAAAAGTTTGGCCGAACTCACTCCCATTTTCTGAACCACCAGGACAATTGTTCCTTTTACCGGATCAGCACCAGCAATGGTCAGTGGAATCCTCTCCCCCTTTTCATCAACACGCAAGATCACAAAATGACCAGGCTTACGCGACTTGGCAATTCGCGGAGCATCAACAACAAACTTGGCTACTTTTTCTGAAAAAAGAACCTTCTCTACTATCTGGTTCATCGTATTCGGTTTTAATTAGATTTTTGAAATGAGCACCAAAAATAGCAATGTGCAAAGAATATTTGCCAAAAAGGTATTCTTTTTTGGAAGGTTAACTCAATTAATCTACAATCTTAAATAACTGTTAAGAAACGGCTTGTCCTTGTGTCGCAAAGTTAAATACTCGTCTTCCAGAGGAAATAAATGTTCGATATAAAACCGGAATGTTGTACCTTTAACCTTTTGTTTATCCCTGAAAGTTAACTTTTGAAAGTGATTCAGGAAGTTTCATAATCAATAACGTAAATCAAATTGGCTCAGGAATTTATTATCGCTTTGACCGAACATCGTGCAGTTGGGAACATTTTTGTTCCAATGCTTATAGAAGTAGAACGTTCGTACTTTACTGTAAAAAAGACAGTTAAGTTACGCGACTATAAAAGTGGCGAGGTCGAATTAAACGAATCGGAACTTGAATTACTCAAGTTGATTGAAAATTATAGCGATGAAAACCTGGTGAAGAAATTCTCGAAAAAGAAAGAGCCCACCTTTTTCCAGAATATGGATACTGATCTGTTCCAGAACCACATCAGTCCATTCATCGACAAATACATGTACCGTTGCGTTTTGCTTTTAATGAAAGGCAAAACCAGGCTATTTACCAAACAGGCCAAATATTCGAGCCTATACGACGAAGACGTTATCCACATTAATGAGAGCTTTTCGGAAAGTGTATTTCATTTTTACAGAAATGAAAACGGCACGAGATACCGACTAAAAATCAGTCATGAAGGCACGTCGGTGGAGATTTTACACAAAGCGCTTCGCATGGTCACTACCCTACCCTGCTGTTTTGTTTACCTGAACAAACTCTATATTTTCAATAAGCTTTCAGGAAAAAAGATAGTTCCTTTCCTGACAAAAGAATCGGTTTGGATTCCGCGGCAGGCCGAAGACAAGTATTACCAGTCTTTTGTGCTGAATACAATTAAGGAATCGGAAGTAAAAGCTACCGGTTTTGAGATTATCGAAAGCAGTCCGCCACGAAAAACCATACTTTCTCTTGAGCAGGATTTGGCAATGAGGCCAACCATCATCGTTAAATTCAGATACGACAATAGTTTATACCTGGCTGATGCTATATCTGATGTGTTTGTCAGCCTTGAAATGAAACACGACAACTATTCGTTCCGAAAATTTGTCCGTAACCATGAATGGGAGGAAGAGCAGCTTGGATTCCTGAAGAAACTGGATTTGAAATACAAAAATGGTTTTTGGAACCCAAAAGATGATGATGAAACCGACAACTATTACAGCCCCGTGTTGTGGTTATCGAAAAACCGTGAAACACTGGAGAAACAAGGGTTTCAGATTCAGCAAAACAAGCTCAATAAAAAATATTATACCGGGACTCAAATCCTGGATATTCAGATTAAAAGCGACGAGGACTGGTTCGACATTTATGCCATCGTTAAATTCGGTTCGTTCCAAATCCCGTTTATCAGGTTACGGAAACACATTTTAAACGGCATTCGCGAATTTGAACTTCCCTCGGGTGAAATTGCAGTTTTGCCTCTCGAGTGGTTTTCGTCGTATCGCGAAATTTTTCCATTTGTCAAAACCGATGGCAATATCCTGAAACTCAAAAAACATCATTTCCAGCTCCTTCAGGATAATGTAAGAGGAATTGATCGGAATTACTTCGACAAACTGGAAGAAATAAATACGAGCTTCGGCAATCCGGTTGAACTTCCGAATGATTTAAAAGCCGAGCTGCGAAACTACCAGAAAGAAGGTTTTTCGTGGATGTATCATTTGTACGAAAACCAGCTGGGTGGCTGTCTGGCCGACGATATGGGTTTGGGAAAAACATTGCAGGCGTTGACCCTTCTGCTTAAAATCAAGAAAGCAAAATCGCAGATCGTTGTTCCGAAGAAAGACGACCAATTGCAATTTTCGCTTTTCGATCAACCCGAAACAGGCGCTCCGTTGCAACCTGCCTCGCTGATTGTCATGCCAACTTCGCTGATTCACAACTGGGAAAATGAAATCCGAAAGTTTGCCCCTTCGCTCAAGGTGTATAAACATGTTGGTGGCCTCCGGAACAAATCGAATAAAATGGCGCAAACCATTGGCTATTACGACGTAATACTAACCACTTATGGAACAATGAGAAACGATGCAGAAATGCTTCGTTCGTTCGATTTCTGGTATTTGATTTTGGACGAGAGCCAAAACATCAAAAATTCGTCGTCGAAAACATATAAAAGCATTCTTGAAATAAAGTCGAAACACAAACTGGTGATTACGGGAACTCCGATCGAAAACTCGCTATCCGACTTGTGGTCGCAACTCAATTTCCTGAACAAAGGATTGCTCGGGAGTTTGCCATACTTCAAGCGTGAATTCATAACTCCGATTGAGAAAAAGAATGACGAAGAACAGCAGAAAAAATTACAAAAACTGATTCATCCTTTTGTATTGAGACGCAAGAAAGAGGAAGTTGCCAAAGACTTGCCAGCGATGACAGAGCAAATCCGTTATTGCGAAATGACTGAGGATCAAAAGGAAATTTACGATACCGAAAAATCGGCTATCCGAAATGCCATTCTGAAAAACATTGAATCGAACGGGCTCAAAAAATCGGCATTGGTTGTTCTTCAGGGATTGACCAAACTTCGCCAGTTGGCCAACCATCCATCGTTGGTCTCAAAGGAAAACGAGATGGAATCGGGTAAATTCAACGAAATATACCGAAACCTAATAAATCTGCTGGCTGAAAACCATAAAGTACTTATATTCTCTTCGTTTGTGAAACACCTTGAATTACTTCAGGCTAAAATAGAATCGAAAAACTGGAAATATTCCATGTTGACCGGGAAAACCATCAACCGACAGGAAGTAATCCGTCAATTTCAGGAAGACCCGGATAACCACATTTTCCTGATTTCGCTGAAGGCCGGCGGTGTTGGACTGAATCTGACCTCTGCTGATTATGTCTTCATCATCGATCCGTGGTGGAACCCAGCCGCCGAAAATCAGGCTATTAATCGCGCCCATCGCATCGGTCAGGATAAAAAAGTGTTTGTTTACCGGTTTATTACTGAAGATTCAATCGAAGAAAAGATCCAGATTTTGAAATCCAGAAAATCAGCCTTGGCCGAGAAATTCATTGGTTCGAATAATCCGATTGACGGAATTAATGAAGAAGAAATCATGAGTTTATTCAGCTAATCAAACGATTTACGAACTGATTTTCAATTTACATTTGCAACAAAAGTCACTAGTCAATAGTCATTCGAAAAAAGTTTTTCCTAATGGGCATTGACCTTTTCCAAAAAATCATTACATATGAAGCAGTTTACATTTCTTCTGATTCTCTTTTTTATTGTTTCGGGTGTAAGAGCCCAAAAAACATTGAGCCTGAAAGATGCTGTTCTGGGCGCCAGTAGTTACCTGAAACCACAAATGCCTGAACAAATCAATTGGCGCGATGCTCATCGGATTGTGATTGTAAAAGACAGCATTCTGCTTCAGCAAGAGATCCAGAAGAAAGATCAGGCAGCAATTCTTTCGCTTTCAGAATTGAATACTGCCTTGAGTGCACATGGACTGAAAGTGGTCAAATCGTTCCCGAGATTTTCATTCATCAATCCATCCCAAATTTGGTTTCGTGCTGGCAATCAGATTGTGATTTTAAATCTTGACACCAAAAAGGTAAATCAAAATATTGAATATCCTGAAGATGCCGAAAATTTGGATTTTTGTAATGCAAACACAACCCTTACCTACACAGTAAATAATAATCTTTTCACGATTGGGACTTCAGGGAAACAGCAAATTACCAACGACGAAAACCTGCACATCATCAACGGCAAATCGGTTCACCGAAACGAATTTGGAATTGACAAAGGTACATTCTGGTCACCAATTGGAAATAAACTCGCTTTTTACCATATGGACGAAACCATGGTTGGCGATTATCCTTTGGTTGATTACATGACTCGCGAAGCTGAATTGGTAAACATCAAATACCCCATGGCCGGAATGACCAGTCATCAGGTCAAACTTGGAATTTACGATCTGGCGACCAAACAGACCATTTACCTGAAAACCGGAGAACCGCTCGATCATTACCTGACCAATATTTGCTGGAGTCCTGATGAAAAAAGCATTTTCATTCAGGAATTGAACCGCGAGCAAAACCACATGAAACTGAACCAGTACAACGTGGCTACCGGTGATTTGATTCGGACTGTTTTGGAAGAACAAGACGACAAATACGTTGAACCAGTCCACCCTATTCTCTTCTCGAAGATCGATCCGGAGAAATTTTACATTCAAAGCCGGAGAGATGGATGGAATCACGTTTATGAATACAACATTCGTGGTGAGTTAATCGCGCAGATTACCAAAGGCGATTGGGAAGTAACCGACTTGTCGGGATTTGATGCCAAAGAGGAAAACATGTTTTTCGAAGCCACCAAAGAAAGTCCGATAGAACGGCACTTTTACCGGATTAATCTTCGTTCAGGAAAAACTGATAAACTAACTGCCGAAGCTGGAACACATTCAGATATTCTGTCTCCCGATCAGCAAAACATTCTGGATCGTTGGACAAGCACGAACAATCCTGGTCAACTCGATTTGATCACAATAAAAAAGAACAGCAAACAAACCCTTTTTCAGGCAGAAAACACACTGAAAGATTTTGATCTGGGAGAAAATACCGTATTCACAATCAAAGCGGTAGATGGCGTAACCGACCTGTACTGCCGAATGATTAAACCCAACAACTTCGACCCGGATAAAAAATATCCGGTGATCGTTTACGTTTATGGTGGACCGCATGCTCAACTGGTAAATAAAACCTGGCAAAACGATGCCCGCTGGTGGCAATATTACATGGCTTCGAAAGGATACATTGCTTTTACAGTGGACAGTCGGGGTTCCGAAAACCGAGGCAAATCATTCGAGAATGTAATCCACCGTCAATTGGGAATTATTGAAACTGCCGACCAAATGAAAGGCATTGATTATTTGAAATCACTTCCTTATGTTGATGTAAACCGTATTGGTGTTCATGGTTGGAGTTATGGCGGATTTATGACTTTAAACCTCAAACTTAAATATCCTGAAACATTTAAAGTTGCTGTTGCCGGAGGTCCAGTTGTTGACTGGAGCATGTATGAAGTAATGTACGGAGAACGCTACATGGACACTCCTCAGGAAAATCCGGAAGGGTACAAAAATGCAAACATGTTAAATTACGTGGATAAACTCAGTGGAAGGTTGATGATCATACACGGAGCTCAGGATCCTACAGTAGTGATGCAACAAAGTATGCAATTTCTGAAAAAGTGCATCGATCTGGATAAGCAGGTCGACTTTTTTGTCTATCCGACGCATGAACACAATGTCCGTGGAATAGATCGGATTCACTTAATGGAAAAGATCAGTAATTATTTTCTGGAGAATCTGTAAATCAGGAATTATTCGAAACGTAAAGGTTCCGGGCCACGAGGCTGGAAATTATAAAACCGGGTTTTAGAAACTCCATCCAGAATAAAACCGATGGAATTTACATCGCTCGGATGATTGGGATACCAAGCCAGTCGGAGCTGAATGGTCTTGAATACAAGATTCTCATTCCGGATTCGGAGACCAAGGCCCAGACCAGCATAATAGCTTTGTTTGAATATAGATTGTTCTGCGGGTCCGACTATTCCGATATCAAAAAACGAAAATAGAGCTGACTTAAAATTCAGTACGGTTTTTTTCTGAAAAAAGACATTTTCAACATTTAATGTCAGTCGCTGCTTCCCTTTACCAATAAGACTTCCAAAACCTCTTATGCCATTGCTATTCAACAACAACAAATTTTCAATGTCAAACCGGTTAATTCCAATTGTATAATTTAATTTGATAAACTGTCGAGCTTTTACATTCCAAACTTGAAAAAGAGGCGAAATAAAATCGAACTTCAAATCAGCCATTCCCTGCTCGGTATGCGATTGATTAAAAAAGCTTCCAACCCCAAGAGATGTGTATAAATAAAATGGTTTACTTTTAAATAAATTACCGGTCGACAAAAATACATGAGAATACCACCGATCATTAAACTCATTGTGATCATACCCGAAAACCAGTTCACACAAATAACCTTTCGGGATATCTTCAGTAATTCCATAGCTGTAAACCAAATAATCTCGAACATACGACCGGTGAGAGAAACTTAAACTTCCCAGATAAAATTTGCTATTGGCGAAATACTGATTGTTATTGCTGTCAGGAAGTGGCCGGTCATAAAAATGTGTATATCGAATACGCCCTGATAGGGTCATCTGGAAACGACTATCATTGGGCCTGATTCCCAGTTTTAATCGTCTGCCATACCACACATCCAGGTAAATATAATTCAAAGGATCTGTGCTAATCACATTACTATTCAAATATAATCGATCTGTCCTGAAACTTCGCATAGCCATAAGCCCACCAGCATAAACCGATTGTGGTCGCAAGAAATCACGTTGAAGAGAAAGAAACAATTCCTGATGTAGGTAAGTATTAGCGTATCCGGTAGAGAAATTAATGAAATTTCCCATAATATTATTTACAGAGTAATAAGACTCAAAACCGATGTGCGGAGCTTTGTCTGTATGGGCAACAATCGTCACTCCGGCCTCATGCCCAACACCCAAAATGTTTTTATCATAGATACCAACTTCTCCCTTGTTTACACTTCCAACGCCTCCCGTAACTCCAAACGAAAAAACATCTTGAGTAAGAATCAGAATATCAACCAAATCATTATTTAACGGTCTTGGGGTAATGATAATCCGGACATCTTTCAGGTAAGGTAAACTTCGAAGAAGCCCTTCGTTATCCATCATTAGATCAGGATCAAGTGGTTGACCTTCTCTGATCCATAAATTCTTTCGAATAACATACAAGTTCGATTGGGAATGTAATTTATTGGCAGCTTTTTCTATCCAAATGTTGGTGGTTTTCAACGTATCATCGAAGTTCGGTCCAAATATTTTAAGCGACCGAATTGAAATTGTGCCAATAGTTTTTTTCTGAAAACTTTGATAGTATTCGTATGATTGGAAATCAACAGTTCCAGAATCACTTGCAGAACAGATCATTGTTCCATAGAGCCATCTGGTTACCCGATGTCGGGAAGCCCTAATTTGCAAACTATCATAGAATAGTCTATTGCTTTTATCAAAAGTAACAGCTTTCAAAGTGTCACTATTTTGAATGAGCATATCCTTACCGGCAAGGGTTAACGAAGAGAGGAGAATTAAGGTAAACAATGCAATCTTCATGCTTTCATGTATTCTATTCCAAATTCTAAAATTATCTTTTTATTTATAAAAAGCTTAGCCAACGTAGAAATTCATGATTCAGTAATAGTCGATTTTATTAAATTTGCGACGAAATGCTGAATATAAAAGAATTATATAGAAGGAACATGTACGGGGTCATGGGAACCCTGATCTTTCATATCTTGTTGATGACAGGCTTTTGGATAGAAGAATTACATTTCAAAATTAAAACCGAAAAAGAAGAAACTATTTTACTGGATTTTGTTTTACCTCCTGAAAAAGTTGATACTCCCGAACCAGAAAAGACGCAAGACAATAAGAATGGCGCTGATCAGAAAAATAGGTATGATCAGAATATGGGAAGCAACCGTGCTGTAAATGACGCCATGAAAAAAGATAAATTCTTTGATGCCAGCTACAAACACGACATTGAAGAAGCTGAAAAGATGGTTAGTAATGTGAATAAACAACTCTCAAAAAAAATACCACAAACTAAAAAATTTGAGATGCCTGAGGCCATTACCGAAGGACAAAATCCAGATTCAATAAAAAATACAATATACTCGGGGAAAAGCAACATTCACTATTTTCTTGAAAACCGCTTTCATGTCCGCCTTCCAATACCGGTTTTTTTAGCCAAAAGCGGAGGTTCAATTACAGTTGACATACAGGTTGACCGAGCAGGAAACGTAATTAAAGCTGAAGCCAGATCATCGAATAATTTAAAAGATCCAATGCTGCCTGTATATGCGACACAGGCGGCTGAACGTACTGTATTTAATTCAGATCAAAAAGCACCATCAGTACAACGAGGAACAATCACCTACCGGTTTGTGGCTCAGTAATATCTGATTAATATAGAGAACACAATAAGTTTAACATCATTTAACAATTATTTTCATAATTTTAGAATGTCAACCCCTACATTTGTAATACATTTTTTTTCATAAGTTTAGGTTTAGTTAGGTTAGTTAGTTTAAGAGAGAAAAGGTAGGACAGAGGTTCTACCTTTTTGTTTTTACGCATTGCTATTTCTAAGAATACCTCAATTAAAAAATAAATTCTTCCTTTATTTCACCCCCCCCCATTTCAAAAAAAACATTATTTATTTTTTTGAAAATAGCAAATTACTATTGATTAATAATAACTTACAAATAAATAGCATTAAATTATAGGATTTAGTCATACTTCAATTAATCAAAATTTAGCCAAAATATTCAGCCGAATAAAACCTAAAATTCGACAAATCAACAGAGAGTGCCTTATTTATAGACATTCTGAAGGAAAATCGATTGAAAACATTTGCATTTTCAACATTTTATATTGATTTTTAAACCGAAATGAATTTACAGTTCGTTCTGCTGTCAGAATCATTTGAAATAATTTAATCTTTTGCGATGATCGATTATTCAAACCTTGACCTTTTAAATGGAATTCGAAGAAATGATACTATTGTGTTACAATATATCTATAAGAATTTCTATTCCAAGATTAATTTTTTCATCAAAAAAAATAGTGGAGATGATGATGATGCTAATGATATATTTCAAGAAGCAATTATTATTATTTTCCGAAAGCTTAAAGCCAATGAGTTGGTATTAGATTGTACTTTTGAAACTTATTTATACTCAGTTTGCCGTTTTCTATGGCTTAAGCAACTTGAGAAAAGAAAAATTGAAAAAGAGAAGATTAAAGACAACCATGAATACCACGAAGATTTATATGATGATGGGTTGGAAAAAATGGCTGATTTAAATGAACGCTACCGCTTATATCAAAAGCATTTTATTAATTTAGGGAAAGACTGCCAGAAAATATTACAGTTATATTTCGATAAAGTGCCTCTCAAAAATATTGCTCAGATCATGGGGTTCAAGAGTGAGAAATATGCAAAGAAACGTAAGTTTAAATGTAAGGAATACCTAATTAAAAGTATTAAACAAGATCTTGAATACAATAAAATTTTAAGTGGAGATAATTAATTAGAACTTGCCAGTTGAAAGCACATTGATTAAATTTAAATATCCTGAATTACATCAAAAAATCTTATTTCTTCGCTTTTGTCTTCTCCTTCGAAATTGCCAATCAGCCAAAACCAAGAGAAGAGTGACAAAAATAAAGATTACAAAATAAACATCCTTACTTGTATTTAAAGGCTCCGGATTGCCAATGTTAACATATCCGAGCCAGAAATGAGGATGGGCAGTTAATGGATCAGAGTTATTAAGATGATTTAGTTTTGCCATTCGAAGTGCAACATCTTTTCGTTTCCCTTTCGACAAATATTTATAAAAGTCCTCCATTATTTTCACTCCCGATTTATCTTCGACTTGCCATAAAGTCATTACTATAGATGGACACCCAGCATAAATAAACCCCCGAGCCATACTCATAACTCCTTCTCCTCGTTGAAGTTTACCAGTGCCAGTTTCGCACGCACTCAAAACAGCCAAACGAGCATTGAGTTTCATATTATAAATTTCGTATGCATTCAAATACCCATCATCGGTCGACTCTTGATCAGGTTTCGAAAAAACCAATTTAGATAGCATCGGCACACTATCATTGATAATCGTATGCATGGCCAAATGCAAAATATCAAATTCTGGAGCCTTTTCTTTGAAGGTATTTTCCTGTGCTTGCTCATCAACAAATGAAACTGATGAAACAAACTTCGATATTCCCTTCACTTCGTCTTTTGCGCCTGGTAATGGACTCAAGAAGTAAGAAACCGCGGTCTCTGGATCGGTTCTTGGTTCTTGTGAGTCATATTTCGGAGAAAATACAAGAAGGCTTTTCGAACTTCTTTTTTTCTGATCGAAATAATCATACAAGAGAGTAGCCGAATAGCTATAGTTAATCGCATAATCACGAACCAAATAATTCAAATTTCTAAAGTTCATTACACTTGTATCTGGCAAGTGCGTCAATAGAGCATCAAATGGAATGTATGAAAGCTTATCGTGTGGGATAATAGTCAGAGATGTACCATTCAGCCTTTTTGCGACAGGCTTTATGAGTTTTTCATACAATCCATATGCAGCAACCGAATAATCCACAAAATCCTTCTTCTTGGTATAAAGATAATTGGGGTTAATCAGGAAATCATGAATTGACTGAATGTTGTTTACAAAAGAATAATCGACGCTCTCCTTTGAAAAATTTACAGAATCCTTTGTGATTAAAAAGCGATAAATTTCTCCTTTACTAGTTTTGCCTTCCGGTTCATGAACAAAGTATTCCAACAGTGATTGACGATTATTTATTTTAGATTGGATCTCCTTTATCCCTACAACTTTATTTTCATATTTTAGAGCATAATACTGTGGGAATAAATTCTCAAACGAATCTATCAATCGATTATATTCTTCATTATACTTAAATATTTTTGCCGAATACAAATTAACCTTTTGTGAATCTGGTGATTCAGAATGATTTTCTTCAAATAACATTGAGTTGTAACTCGCAATATTACCTTTCAAAATGTTCTCTTTTTTCATCAATGAATCTGGAATTCCTCCAAATTCTTTAGCCTTAACATCTTTAACTGATGCAAGTAAATTCGAGGACTTACTTCTTTCAGAAAACTCAAAAGCTTTCTCTATAAACTCAACCCTTTTAGTCTGACTATACAATTTATAAGAAATATTTATTGCCTCTAAGAAAGTTGATTCCTGATTCTGAGACAAAAAGAATTTACTGTCCTCATTTTCAAATCCAATCTGAAGACGATGGATTAGCTCTATTGCATTAGAAAGTGAGTTTAAACTTGCATTATAATATTTAATCGAATTTTTATAATCGAACTCCGACAAATAGATATCGGCAAGTTTTTCCATTGACAGAGCCTTTTTCTTAAACACTTCTACCAATTGGATATCTGAAATTACATTTTTCAACGGAGGTTCAACAAAAGGATCTTTGATTTGAAAAGAATCAACAAGTGAAACAATTGAATTTTGGTAATACTGGATTGCCTCATTGAGATACTTCTTCCGTTGCAAGCGAAAATCATCAATTTGTCCAGCCTCAGAATTTTTAAGGTAATAGTAATCACCAAAATTTGACTGGACTTCAGCAAAGGTCGTACTTTTTTCACCATAGAACTTTAAAACAATTGATTTTGCCTTAATAGAATATAACAGAGCCTTTTCGTATTTTTTTTGGGACATTAGGAATGATGAATATGAAAGATATTCGGATATCAATTCAGCATTATTTTCACCATACAATTTAACCCAACTACTTATAGCATTTAAATAGTTTTGCTCTGACAATTCGTATTGTCCCTCAAATCTATAAGCTAAAGCGATTAAATCATATAATCTGGGTTTTAATTCCGGCAACGAATTCCTCAAATTCAATTGAGCAAAATATACAACTTCCTTATTTTTACCAAGTTTCAATTGAGCTTCTCCAATATTATACTTAGCACCTTGAATATTAAGATCATTTTTTAAACTGTCTTTTTTTAAAATTCGATAGGCATTTTTTTGATATTCTAGTGCTTGATTATAATCACCCCTCAACCGAAATATATTGCCTAAATTAACATATACTGTACCCAAAATAAAGTTGTCATTGCCAGAATTTAATAGACATAAAGATTCTGCCCTTTTGTAAGATTCTATTGCTTTATCAAAATTGCCAAGGTTTTTGTATTGAATACCAATATTAATTAAGGGAGGAGCTAGCCTAATACTATTCTGCCCATACATTATTTGCCGAAGTCGATATAATTTCTCGAAATTATCTAAGGCCAATTCAAAATCACCAAATTTTCCTGCAGAAATTCCATCTTTTTGAAGCTTAATAGACAATAAACTATCCTGTTCTATTCTTTTTTTGTCCAAGGCAAAGACCGAAAAAGAATATATATATATAAAGATCAGAAAAAATATTTTCCTCATGTTCTCATTGATTTATCTATAAATATTTATTACAGAAAAAAGAGCTCAATTCTAATTTACACGATTTTTTTCTAAATACTGGGGTTACCTTTTACCTGATTCAGGAATAAACCATCGAACAAGAATAATTAAGGAATCCGTATTAATCATTAAAATCAAAAGTAATGAAAACTTTATTTGCGAACAACGAAACAAAAAATTTTGATTCTTTCTCTTTCGACGTTTTAACTGCTGAAGAACTTTCTTTGGTAAAAGGTGGAAAAGTTCAAGATGCATATTGTGATCTGAACTAATTCCTTCCAGATAAAATCATTCATTCTTTTATTATCTTTCAATTGCTGATTGTCCAATTATTGATTGGATGAAGACAGCAGGAGACTGAACACTTTTATAACGCCACTTCTGGCCTTATAATACTCTAACAAACAACAAAATGATACGCAAATCAGAATATTTTGAACAGACAGACAAGTACCTTAACTCGGAATTAACGCTACCGGAGTTAAAAGAATTTGAAATCCAACTGGAGATCGATTCGGACTTGAATGAAGAAGTTAATCTTCATCTGGATGTGGAACAGGCGATGTGCGAGCAAGACATCATCAGTCTTCGCAACACGCTGAACCAAATCGTTCAAAATCAAACTGAAAGTGCATCTATTGAAAATATTAGCGTTTTTGATTCTTTCAGCTTTGGATTAACTGAAGAATTTTCATCACAAAAAAGCAGCAATGCTCCATTCAATCCAGATGATATTTTCAACTTCGGACATTCTTTCCCTAAGATTCATCTTTATCAACACCAAATTGCCGGAAAGGAAAATATTCACCAGTTCTATAAAGAACAATTTGATACGAATTCTGTAAGTAACGAAGAATCAGGCTTTACTCCATTCGAAGAAGAACTGTTCGCTGACATCCAGAATGCTCTGGAAGAAAACGACATATTCGATTTAAGGGCTAATTTAATGCAGGTTGCTCAAAGTATTCCAGCCCACCAATATTCAACTGAAGAGATCGAAGACTACATCTATAACCAGATGGATTCTGAACTTAAAGTTCAATTTGAACAAGAATTGGCAATCAATTCTGACCTGGCCAGCGAAGTAAGTCTAATCAAGGAAATCGACCTTGCTGGTGCAGAAAGCGACATCATCAACCTGAGAGCTTCTTTAAACAAAATACAAAGATCTGAATTCCAGTCATCTGCAAATATAAAAGAACTCGAAAGCTATATTCACAGTGAGCTTTCCAATGAAGAACTTGCTTCGTTTGAAGCTGAATTAACTTCGAATCAGAAACTTATGGATGAGATCGAGTTAATCAAAAACATCGATCTGGCGCTATCCGAAACTGATGTTATGCAGTTGAGAAACAATCTTCAAAACATTGCAGGTGAAATAGCAGCAAACAAACAAACGGAGCGATCATTCTCCGGAAAATTTAAAGCCAAACGTATCCTCGTATCAACCGTTGCTGCATCTATTATACTTTTATTGGGTATTACCGGAATTTTGTCCAGACAGTCTTCTCAGGAAGATATCTATCAGAAATTCTACAACAAATATGAAGCTACCGGCATTGTTCGTTCTGCAAATTTAACTGCAAACCAGACACTTACAAAAGCATTGCAAAAATTT
>JBBQXI010000040.1:0-15009 GCA_038209805.1 Bacteroidales bacterium
CGTGTCAAACCCGATTCACGCCATTGTGCAGCCAACGCAAACATCTGTTCTTTCTTATTATTATTCATATTCTTATTCTTTTTGAATCAAAAATAGAATAACAAAATCAATCAATATAGCTGGTGGCGGTGGGGTGGATACATTAAGACCGACAGATAAAGGAGAATGGATTACACTTCTGATCATGCACAGTGGATCAATAATAAATACCGGGCGAACCGCTTTTGTATTGTTTCCGTTCATTTCAATCATCCCATATTTTATGGCCACTTCCATAGCAATATCTTCGATGAGGGGAATTTTTATTTTGATATCTTTCCTGCCATTGTCTTCTACTCCCTCTTTGATGGATCGCGATGTGGCTGCTTGACTACACAGTCCATCAACCGATACGCCTATAAATTCACAATTAAGCGCTTTAAAGTCATTCTGAACGGCAGTTAACACCTTAAATTCAGAAGTAGATTCAGGAGCGAAATCGGGAGAATAGCTGAATAGAATGACCCATCTGCCAAAATAATCGGCAGGAAAATAAATAGTACCTTGCGTTGTTACAGATCTAAATGCAGGAGCCTGGTCGCCAATGCGTGCAATTTTAGTTTCATTAAGATAAAAGAAGTCATCCATCTTTTATTTCAAGATTAGATTTGCACCTTGTGATGAAAATTCTGACTAATAATTAGATACATAACAAATAGAATCGTTGCAATAAGCAGTGCAATACCAAAATCGCAATAAATGGTACAGAAAAAATTATCATTTGCACCGAAAATATTTGAAACAGATCCAACCAGAACCATGATTATCCAATCTAAAAAAAGAAGAGTTGGAATAATGAGAAGCAATTTTACCAGTGAATGTTTCATTTTGATTAATTTTAGCTTAGATTCATCAACTTATCCATTTGAATAAAATCAAAGGTAAAAAATATATTCATAATGAGCAAATGCTCGTTATATTTGTTTCAATCAAATGCTAATAACTTATGCCAAGACCAAAGCGAATACGTAAAATGAATAATCCTCCTCATTTTAAGGGATTCAGGCCTATTGGGTTACCCGAGGAGAATAACCCCGTTGTTATTAATTTCGAGGAGTACGAAGCCATTCGGCTAAGTGATTTTGAACTTAATGGTCAGGTGGAAGCTGCTAAAATCATGGAAGTTTCACGACCTACTTTTGCCCGTATCTATGAAAGCGCTCGCCGCAAAGTCGCTCAGGCTTTTGTTCAAGGCAAAGCAATTGTTTTTGAAGGAGGTAAGGTATATTTCGACACCGAATGGTATTCGTGTAAAAATTGTGGCTGTTGGTTTAATCATCCGGAGAAGGAACTGGAAGTCAAGAATTGTACGCTTTGTGGCTCTACCAATATTGAACAGTACAAGGAGAATCCAAGGTTAAATTCAGCAGAGGATATTTGTATCTGTCCAACGTGTGGATACGAAAAGGTTCGTTTGCCAACAACTCCTTGCCTAAATGAGATTTGCCCTGATTGCAATTGCCAAATGGTGCGAAAAGGAACACCTCACAATCATAGAACAAGTAAAGAGAATTGTAATTAAATAATAATCAACCGCGATGAAAGTAGCAATTACATCAACCGGAAACAGCGCCGAATCAAAACTTGACAGCCATTTTGGCCGTTGCTCTTATTTTGTGATTTACGACACGATAAGCCAGTCCATTGAATTTATTCCAAACCCAAATAAAGATAATGTTGAAGGCGCTGGTCAGGCATCAGTACAATTAGTCGCCTCCAAAGGCGCCGAAAAGGTTGTATCAGGTGAATTTGGCGCCAAAGTAAAATCCATTTTCGACAGTCTTAAAATTCAACTTGTTGTACTAAATAATCCTGAAAAAAAGATCAGTGAAATTATAAAATTGTTGAACCACAAAAATTAATCCTCATATGCCACAATTAGACGGAACTGGTCCTGAAAAAAAGGATTCAGGAATAGGCAGGAAACTAGGAAAATGCCAGATTGTACCCAAAGAAGACGCGCTTGAAAAGTTAGGGAAAGGCATGGGCTTGCGTCGGAGAGCCGGTGGCGGGCAAGGTCGGGGAAAACGTTTGCAAAGCGGTTTGAAAATTAAATAATCCATATAACAGTATCCGGATGGTCGATTTCAGATTAAAGGTTTTTCAAAGTGTTGCCCTGAATTTGAGCTTTACAAAAGCATCGAACGAATTGTTTATTACTCAGCCAGCCATTTCGAAACACATTAAAGAGCTGGAATCGGAGTATGAGGTAAAACTCTTTAACCGCATTGGAAATAAAATTTCGCTTACAACAGCAGGAGATATTTTACTCGCTTATACTGAGCGTATCACTTCGCTACACAACGAAATCAAATTTGAATTAAGCCAACTCAACGGAAATCCGGAAGGCACCCTCCGGATAGGCGCCAGTTCCACGATATCACAATATGTGATTCCGGCGGCTCTGGCAAAGTTCAACAAACGATTTCCCGAAATAAAACTATCACTCATCAATGGGAATACCGAAGCTATTGAAAAACGTCTCTTGAAAAACGAAATTGACATTGGAATTGTAGAAGGAAAACCTTCGAATGCAGACATCCGGTACTCTTCATTCCTGAACGACGAACTATTGGTCTTTACTTCGGCACAAAACACAATCCTTCCAAACTCGGTTTCAAACGACGAATTTCTGAAACTTCCGCTGGTGCTGCGCGAAAGAGGTTCTGGCACTTTGGAAATCATTGAAAAAAGTCTTCAACAAAGCCAGGTTAGTCCGAAGCAATTGAATGTATTGCTGTTTTTAGGAAGCACCGAAGCCATTAAATCGTTCATTAAAACGGGCAATGGTGTTGGAATTGTTTCGCGCTTTGCAATAGAGCACGAATTATCAAACAATATCTTCAGGTTAATTAATACTTCCGACCTGAAATTTAACCGTCAATTCTATTTCATTTCGCCCCAAGGCCCTGAACCTGTTGGACTTGTCAAACTGTTCCTAAATTTCGTTCAACAGCACTATAACCTGTAGTTATCAGGCATAACTTTTTACAATTTGATCCCTGATTTTCTTTGAGTTACGTTTGCGACAACAAAAAAACAGTCGAAATGAACGTACCAAAGATTGTCTACATTGGAGCTATTCTAATATGCGCCTTTCCTTTTATTGACACTCCATTTGCCTTGCTCATCGGAATTATTCTGGCACAAACCATTAAACATCCGTTTCACAAAACGAGCAAAAAACTTACTCATATTTTATTGCAGGCTTCAGTTGTCGGTTTGGGTTTCGGGATGAATGCCTGGCAGGCGCTCGACGCCGGAAAACAAGGCCTTTTGTTTACCGTATTTTCAATAACTACCACACTGACATTAGGTTTATTCATTGGTAAACGCCTGAAAGTTGAAAACAACACGTCGTACCTGATTTCGACAGGAACAGCCATTTGTGGTGGATCCGCTATTGCTGCGATTTCCACGATTATCAAGTCGAACGAAAAACAAATATCAACGGCATTAGGAACTGTTTTTATCCTGAATTCAGTCGCTCTATTTTTATTCCCATGGATTGGACATCAGTTGCATCTTTCTCAGCATCAATTTGGAGTTTGGGCGGCCATCGCCATTCACGACACCAGTTCGGTAGTTGGTGCAGCCAACCAGTATGGAGCCGAAGCGCTACAAATTGCCACTACAATTAAACTCGAAAGAGCATTGTGGATTATCCCATTGGCCATAATCTCAGTATTTGTTTTTA
This sequence comes from Bacteroidales bacterium, assembly GCA_038209805.1. Lineage (GTDB taxonomy): Bacteria > Bacteroidota > Bacteroidia > Bacteroidales > Prolixibacteraceae > Aquipluma. The sequence goes on from JBBQXI010000040.1 coordinate 3,737, forward strand.
AAAGCGAATCGAAAAAAATAAAAATTCCTTATTTTATCTTCCTCTTCGTTTTGGCAATGCTTCTCAACACGTTTGTGCCAGCGATACACGCTGAAGCTTCAATCCTCGTGATGCTTTCAAAAATTGGTTTAAAAATTACGCTCTTTTTGATCGGGTCGAGTCTTTCAAAAGAACTTGTTGCTTCGGTCGGAATAAAACCATTGGTTCAAGGAGTATTACTTTGGGCATTCATTTCGGTTCTATCGCTAGTCGTGATTATCCATACTGTTTTGTAAATTGCAGATTCTTGTTTATTCTCTGTTTTCAAGATCTTCAATATGAAGCATAAAGAAAATCCATCCTATATTGAATTATTCCTTTCGTTCTTTTGGATCGGATTAACTGGTTTTGGCGGTCTGGCAATGACGGCTCATATCCGGAAACACATTGTCGACACTCGAAAATGGTTAGATGGAAGTACCTTCGACTCAGGTCTGGCTCTTTGTCAGCTTATTCCAGGAGCAATTGTAATGCAGCTTTCAGCCTATATTGGCCTGAAATTAAAAGGAGTTAGAGGCGCAATTGTAAGTTTTGTTGGATTTGGATTGCCAGCATTTTTAATCATGTTCATTCTTTCAGTTTTGTATAAACACTCTAAGAATATTTCAGGAGTTGAAGTAGTTTTGAGCGGATTAAGGGTAATTATTGTTGCTATTGTCGCCAATGCTGCATATGTTTTCGGAAAAAAGAACTTCAAAAATATAAACGATTTGATTATTGCCATAATTTCAGCCGGATTATTCCTGACCAAATTAAATCCCGTGCTGGTTTTGCTTGTTGCAGCTTTGCTAGGATTGCTTTTAACGAAAAAAGAGGCTGGTCACTCCGGAAAATTTTCAAGAGCCAGAACCTTTAGATTTTTTCTGATTTTATTGGCAGTAGTTATCGCCTGTTCAATAATTCTATTTTTTGCGAATAAGGAATACTTCACTTTGGCGACGATGATGCTGCGCATCGACCTCTTTTCGTTTGGAGGTGGATTGGCGGCCATGCCAATGATGTATCATGAATTGGTTGAATTATTCCATTGGTTCGACGAGAAAACATTTATGGACGGAGTAATACTTGGGCAAGTTACCCCAGGTTCTATCATTATTGCAGCAACCTTTTTCGGATACATGCACTTTGGCATTTTAGGAAGTATTCTTGCCACAATTTGTGTATTTACCCCGTCATTCCTGATATTGATGGGTATTATTCCTTTTTTCGATAAGCTGAGTTCCTATCCGCAATTCAATAAAGTGATCAATGGAATTTTATGTTCGTTTGTAGGATTACTAGCTGTTGTAACTTACCGTTTTACCGACGGTATCCATTGGGATTTAGCCAATGTTATCTTTACACTTGTTGCATTTGGTTTGTTACTGCGAAAAGTAGATGTTATTTGGGTAATTGTTGGAGGTGTTTTAATTTCACTGCTTTTTTAAAGCCTGTATTTCAGAACAATAATAAAGATCTTCGTGTAAATCGGTTATAGTGCTCTTCTGAAAATACTAGCTAAATTTTCAACGTTCGGATAGTCACTTACAGGTCGCTCTCTTCTGTTGAAAACTCATAAATCCAAAAAAAATTCCACGATAAATTATTTGATTTTCAGTTATTTATTGATAACTTTAAAAAGAAAACCTTTAAATTAACCCATTATGATCTCTTCAAGTCATCTGCATCCTATGTTGGTGCATTTCCCGATCGCTTTAATCGTTGTTGGTTTTATTTTTGATATTGCTTCTGTTCTCTATAAAAAAGATGCCTGTCTGTCTGTACTTGGGTTTTACCTTCTCATATTGGGAACTCTTGCGGCAATAGCTGCACTATTTACAGGTGTTTTTTTTACTGCCGAAATGTCGGATACGGCAGGTGCGGTAAAAGATACCCACGAACTATTTGCCTGGATTACTGTAGGTAATTTAGTCGTTTTAACTGCCTTCCGAATTCTTCTAAAAATTCAGCAAAAAGAAAATACCAGTTTAAAATGGGTTGCTTTTGCTTTATATGGATTGGCAGCTATTTCAGTAAGTATTACCGGGTTTTATGGAGGAACGCTAGTATATAATTATATGATGCCACTTTAGTTTAATTCTAATTAAAAAAATCAAAAACCATGAAGAACATTTTTTTATTTGCATTTATCGGGTTGATAGCCGTTACAAGTTGTCAACAGGTTAAACCAGTTAAAACTATAGAAAACCTGAAAGCAGGTATTAAAGGCGAAACAACAGCAAGTGCCAAATATGCTGCATTTGCTCAAAAAGCCACAGAAGAAGGAAATGCTAACATCGCTAAACTTTTTCAGGCTGCTTCGAAAGCCGAAGCTATCCATGCTGCTAATCATAAAAAAGTTTTGGTAGAACTCGGTGAAACAATGGAAGATTTTACTCCTGAATTTGAAGTAAAAACAACTGCTGAAAATCTTCAGGCTGCTATTGAAGGCGAAACTTATGAGTCCACTACCATGTATCCTCAATTCCTTGCCGATGCCAAAGAAGAAAAAGTTGAAAAAGCTACAAAATCGTTTACCTGGGCTTTTGACACTGAAAAGAAACATCAGCAGTTCTATACTAAAGCCTTAGCCGCTTTAACTGCAGATACGCAAAACACTTTACCAATGGAATATGCTGTTTGCCCCGTTTGTGGAAACACCTATGACAATGCCAATGTAGATGAAAAATGTGCGTTTTGCCAAACTGCCAAAGAAAAATTTTTACTGATCTAAATATTTTGCAATTAAAGCTGTCTTAAAAGTCATTGATCAAGTCATCATGAACTTGTTTCAGTATCCCAACGCACTGTATGTCATACCCCGGAATAAATTAGGGGAGACTAGGTTATAACTTATCTTGGGCTTTGAGACGGCTTCATCTTTAACGCTTTATAAATTTTATTTTATGGCAAAAGTTGTTGTATTGGGTGCCGGAATCTCAGGTCACACTGCTGCGGCATTCATAAAAAAGAAACTAGGCTCGAAACATCAGGTCGTGGTTGTTAGTCCTGCGGAATATTACCAATGGATTCCTTCCAACATTTGGGTTGGTGTCGGGAAAATGACTATTGATCAGGTTCGATTCAAACTAAAACCGGTTTACGATCGCTGGAAAATTGATTTTAAACAGGCAAAAGCTACAGCCATCTATCCTGAAGGTGGAAATGGAACGGATCGGCCATTTGTAAGTATTGAATACACTGACAAAATACGTCAAGGACAAACCGAAAATGTTGACTACGATTACCTCGTCAATGCAACTGGCCCCAAACTGAATTTTGCAGCCACAGAAGGCCTTGGACCGGGAAAATTCACTCATTCGGTCTGCTCCTGTGATCATGCGGTGGCAACCTGGGATGCGCTGAAAGGTTGCATGGATCGCATGGCGAAAGGCGAAAAACTTCGTTTCCTTATTGGTACCGGTCATCCCGGAGCCACCTGTCAAGGCGCAGCTTTTGAGTATGCACTCAATGTTGCCCATCAGATTAAAGCTCGCGGACTTCAGGATAAAGCCGAGATAACCTGGATTTCGAATGAATATGAATTGGGCGACTTCGGAATGGGTGGCGCATTTATTAAACGTGGCGGTTATGTAACTCCGACCAAAGTTTTCAGCGAATCTATTTTTGCTGAATATGGCATTCGTTGGATCAAGCGTGCCGGAGTAACCAAAATAGAAGAAGGAATTGCGCATTACGAAACCCTCGATGGTGAAATGAAAACCGCCCCATTCGATTTTGCCATGCTCATTCCTGCTTTTTCAGGAGCCGGATTAAATGCATTCAACAAAGCTGGCGAAGATATTACTCCTCAAATCTTTGCACCAAGCGGTTTCATGAAAGTGGATGCTGATTATTCAGGAAAAGCTTTCGAGGACTGGTCGGTTGAGGATTGGCCATCGACGTATCAAAACCCAGCTTTCGCCAATATCTTTGCGACTGGAATTGCATTTGCGCCGCCTCATCAGATTTCGAAACCCATGAAAAGTCCGAATGGAACACTGATCACTCCTGCACCACCTCGCACTGGGATGCCTTCAGGAGTAATTGGCAAAATTGTGGCGCTGAATATCGTTGAACAAATTAAAACAGGCCGAACCGATTTCAAACACAAAGCGTCCATGGGTAAAATGGGTGCGGCTTGTGTGGTTTCGGCCGGATATGGTATGATCAAAGGAAATGCTGCTACGATGACTGTTTTTCCGATTGTGCCAGATTGGGAAAAATATCCGCAATGGGGTCGCGATCTCAATTATACCGTTGGCGAAGCCGGATTGGCCGGACATTGGATCAAGATTGCACTTCATTATATGTTTATTCATAAGGCCAAAGGCTATCCTTTCTGGTGGTTAATTCCTGAATAAACGTGGTAAATTGATTTATTAAACACTCAAAATGTAAAAAAATGGCTAAAAATATTGTACGCGGTTATTACGACGAATCGTATCCGCCATTACCAACCAAATTCACCAAATTCTTACGTGGTTGCCTGATTTGGCAAGCCTGCCGCTTCATTGTTTTGAATCTGAAGATCATGCGCATCATTGTTGGCGGGCACTCCTGAAAATTGGAGATTCTTTAATCAAATAAAAACCGACTTATGAAGCATAAGCCGGTTTTTTGTTGATTAAGCTGTTGAGAAATCATTAATTGTTACAAGTACCTGTGCCTCGATTTCCTTGTCCCTTTTGACCTTTTCCATTACCATTTCCCTGGCCATTCATACGGTATTGTTTACCTTTTTCCATTGGAGAATTTACAATCAGGTCATAATCAGTTTGACTAATATAGGCTGGGATATACACAATTCCCAAATTTGTTAACTGTAGATTAAATGCCCTGAGGTGGTTGCGTGAACCTTTAAGCAAATTCTCAAATACGAGGGTAACATTCTCATTGGTAGTGGCTGCAAGCACTTCATCAAGATCATTAATGTCCATTTCTTCGATCGAAACTCCGGTTTTATAGGCTTCTTCAAGCGACACGCTGGCTTTGGCAACCAACTCGTCATACAAAGCTTGAACCACCGGGTCCGCAAATACACCAGCCTCGCCAATCGATGTATCAGATATTCCGTAGCTTGTCATAAGCAAAATGATAGCATTCAGGTGATTACTTTCTGCTGCCGAAATCTTCGAAAAAACAACACCTCCCCATTTTTGAGCCTGAACTGAATAAACATCACGAGCCAGTTTTTCCTCCTCCTTCATTTTTAATAGCGAAGCTAATTCACTATCGGTTAAGTCTGAAGTTGTAATCAATGCAGATTTCAGATTAGCTTCAATAACCGAAGTTGTTCCATCGGCCGAAACTGCTAAAACACTCGCATACTGCGCATTTTCCATATTATCTTTCTGGCAAGAACTCGCCACGAATAACGAAGCAACCATAAAGCTGCCAATCACTAAATTTTTCATACTTGTTTTCATCTTTCTGGATTTTTATAATTGAACATTGGTTATTTATATTCTGTGATTCACAAAGTATTTACTTTTTTGTGCGGGCTTCGTAGGTGTCGCAAACCCCATTATTATTGGCATCAGCAAAATTTTTGCCTTTCCCTTTGCCTTGTCCTAGTCCGTTGCCCGTGCAAGTTCCGGTTCCATTTCCTTTTCCGCCCGTTGAGTTTGTGGTGCGATTTTCGTACGTATCACAAATGCCATTTTTGTTGACATCGACAAAAGCCGAACATTTAGCTGTTCCGTTACAACTACCTTTGCCATTTCCCTTTCCGGTCTGATTTTGAGCGCTTGCAAATGCTGTTAAAGCCACAAGGGCTAATCCTGTTAAAAAAATCTTTGCTTTCATAATCTTCGTTTTTAATTGTTAATATTTGAGTTTTAAATAATTGAATTATTTCAGTAGTAAGAATTGCAACCTACATTCTGCATTTATTCCCATTTCCTCTGCCACTGCCTGATCCATTTCCTTTTCCGGCGCCGTGCTTTTGGCCCTGAAAATTTTGATTGCCTCCGTTGATTTGAAATTGAATGAATTGATTTTGCTGATCGGCGCTCAAAACTGATTTTATCGCGTTCCCGTGGCTCTCAATCTGCTGATCCATTTGCTTCTTGATTTCCTTTTTTTGAGTTTTCCCGCTTGCTGATTGTTGCTTTTCACGAAGCTCATTCATAACTGATCGGTTTTTGATTTCCATCGAGACAATCTGCTGTTTCTGATATTCACTAAGTCCGGAAATTGAATTGATACAGGTTTCCTGCATAGAATTATTCCGGCCTTTCCCATCAAGATTATTACTCGAAACTGCAAATCCGGCGGTTAAAATTAGGGCAAGGCAAAGCCAGATAAACCGATTTAATCGACTTGTTATCATATTTTTATATTCAAAATTATTGTTTATTTGTTACGCCATCGGCCTCCCATATTTCCAGGCTGCGGAAGATTTATCTGGTTGTCTTTGTTTAGCATCGACTGAAAAATAAGATGCAGTTTTGCTTGTTGTTCCTTAGTACATATTTTTTTCATATTCAGGTAAAAAGTGGTAGTTACCTGTTTAAGTTCGCGATGATTATTCCCAACTTCAGTTGCCATTTGGCTGAGCCGTGTAGTATCCGGATTTTGAGTTCCTAATTCTGTAATCAAATCCTCGCGCAATTGAGCCAAATTCATTTCAATACCTCTAGCGGTGCGATTAAAAGTCCGGTTGATGTCGCGGAACTGATCGAGCTGTTCCGCAGTCAGGTTCAATTGATCCCTGAAAAATCGGGTGCGCTGTTCTCCCGGAATTACCTTCGGATCTCCCTGTATTGTTTCCGCGGTTTTCGCTTCCGTCATTCGGTGATAATAAAAAGAACCGACGGTCGAAAGATTGGTAGCAATCAGGATAATAATGATCCAAATTAACGTTCGATTTATATTCGTTGTGCTCATAATTCGCCGAGTAAAAATGATTCAACAGGTTCTGCTTCAAAATCATTTAGTATCTGAATACCGATTGTTGCATGTTGAGTTGATTTCGGGGACGATGCATCGCTGCCTAATTTTAATCCACCGTAAATTCCGGCAACAAGCAACAGCGAGAAGAATGCCGGTTGCACCAGCCGCACCCACTGACTTTGTACCTGATATTCCGGTTTTTCTTCAAGTCGGGCGCTTAACCGGATATAAAAGAAAGGCGATACTTGCGGATCTTTCTCTTTTTCAATAACCTGCATTCCATCCTGTAAAAAAGCTAAAAAGCTCCGGCAGTCGTCACATTCTTCTAAATGTTTTTCGACGGCTGTCCTTTTTTCAACCGACAATTCATTGTCGATGTAAAAAATCAGATCGTTATGGATGCACTCATTTTTCATTTTGTTGCTTTTAATGTAAGACACCATTCATTTTAAAAACTTGCAATCAGACGCATTTTTTTTTGTAACAATCTAAAAGTTGCTCCTGAAGGTTCTTCTTTGCCCGGTGAATCAAGGACTCAACCGAAGCTAAAGATATTTCCATGATTTCAGCAATCTGCTGATAGGGCAGTTCTTCGTATTTATTCAGGGTAAACGCGATACGTTGTTTTTCAGGAAGCCGATCAATAGCACGGTGTAACAAGTCTGATCGCTGTTCGTCGGCCATGTTCTGATCAGGCTGATCGGCACGGTTTTCCGAAATTTCACGGGTTCGGTTTCGCCCTCCGGTAAAAGTCTCTTCGATGGATTGAAAAAAGCGTTTTCGTTTATTATTCCGGATCAGATTGAGTGACCGGTTGGTGGCAATCCGGTATAACCATGTTGAGAGCTTAGAATCTCCCCTGAAATTTTCAGCCGTTCGGAAAATTTCCAGGAATACATCCTGAGCCAGATCTTCCGCGTCAGCTTGGTTATGGACAATACCAAGACAAGTATTCACAACCATTCGCTGGTATGTTTCTACCAGAATTTGAAATGATTTGCGATCGCCTTGTTGAATACCTTTAATGAGTTGGGCTTCGTCCATTCGTATTTGTCAAACGTGAATTTGATTTATTTGACACCACAAGTTCGGAAAACTTGCACCAATGATCACAATTTAACCTTTTTTACTGATTTCAACCAATTCTTTGTGATTGACAACTACGATATCTTTCTCATGCAATTCAATCAATCCATCTTTTTCAAAGCTTTTCAGGAGCTTCACTGCACTCTCAGTCGAAATTCCGGCAAAATCGGCCATGTCTTTTCTGGAAAGGAGTTGAAATATTTCCGGATTCTCTATCTTCAAGCCATCAATATAGAGCAGTGTATCTGCAATTCTTCCGTTCATCTGTTTATACATCGATGATCGCAGTGTATCAAATAGATTGGCATTCTGCTCGCAATACCGCTTGATCATACTAAACCCAAATTGTCCGTTTTGCTTTATAACTGAGATAATAGCATCCTTTTCGACCAAAAAGACCTGACAATCAGTCAATGCAACTGAAGAATAATTAAATGTATTTTTTGTGAAAACGGCTGACAAGCCGACAAATTCACCAGGTTTTATAATTCTTAGGTTGAAATTTTTTGAGGTGTCGCCCTCAATGTATTGCTTGGCCAGTCCATTGATTACAAACAAGGCATACGAAGCAAATGCTCCCTGTTTAGTCAAATTATCACCCTTACGGAACAATACCTGTGTTTTGCTTGCCCTTACCAATTCAGCCTCTTCCGGAGAAAGCATTTGAAAACAGGGGGCTTGTATATCACAAATAAATTCCTGATCGGTTTCGAGAATGGGTTTCATAATCCAGTACAAATTACAAATATCCGTAAAGTTAGGATTATACTTCGACTAGGCATAATCTACTTTCCGAATTGTTTTAAAGGATTAAATTTCAGGTTCAGATAAATAATGGAGCTGCATGAGGGAGAATAAATGAATTGAACAGGACAAAGTTACCGAAACAGCCGGAACGTTCTATTTAAATAAAAAATCTCCATTAAAAAGTCAGGGCACTACCTGAAATTTTAATGGAGAATGTTTTAAGAAACCAAACTATTTCACGGTAAAATATAAGTTACTACCAATGTGACTCATCAAGTGGTTTTTCAGTTGTCGTTGATTTAACAGCGCCCTTGGCTGCATTAAGAAGCTTTGATTTGCTCTGTTTCGTATCTTTTGCTTTACTATTTTCAGCTTTATCAATGCTTTTTGCATCACTCGCGATACTTTTTGCATCGTTTGCATTTACTTTTCCCCCTTTAGCCGTATTTTTTGCATCGTTTGCAGCACTCTTTGCATCGTTTGCTGTGCTTTTCGCATCCTCGACAGTACTCTTTGCCTCATTCACAGTAGCTTTGGTAATTTCTATGGCAGCTTTAGGATCCTTTATAAACGCTTTTGGATTGGTTGCTATAAATTTTGCTGTAGCCAAAACACTTTTCCCTTTTTTTGCAGTTGCTTTCCCCTTTTCAACGGCCTCTTGTCCGTTTTCTATCGTAGCAGCTCCATTTTCTACTGCAGTTACTCCCTTTTTTCCCTTGCTTTTCAAACTTTTTGTTTCTTGCGCCTGAACATTATTTTGACAAACAAATAGTACAATTAGTACAGCGAATAAAATTTTAAGATGTTTCATTTTCGAATGGGTTTAAGATGATGGGTTCTATAAATTAATTGATTCTTTGGTCGTCAGTAAAACAGAACCTCTTGGAAGGGTTCTTCTTTTTTAATCTACTTTATCGTAAATCTAATCATGACTCAAAATTATGAATGATTTACGATAAGAGATAGAAATACCATGAGACAAAAAGTGGACAATTGAGAAATAATTTTGAACAGATTATTTTATAGTGCTGATAAATAGACATTACTCAAAAAATAAATCTGCGTTTTGTTGACGCTACTCAATATAGTCTCTTCAGGCGGCTGAATCTGGAATCAGGGTGATTAGATGTCACAACAAAGCTCCCATGGAGTTTCGAAAAGAGCTTCTTGTTCAATTGAAATTATTCCTATCTGTAGAATATAAGGATATACATCAATAAAAAAGTTGTCGCAATTCAATTCAGGAGTCGATATGCTTCTGACTTAAAATCTTTATTTACCCCGATGGGTGATGTAGTTTTGTATCGTAACAAATTCAAGATAGCAGTCATGTTATACACAAACTTAAATCACATCGAAAGCGCTGAAGAATACGCAAGAATCCTTAGCGAAAATGAAAATGTCACCATCATCTGTGGACGAATGGGGCCATTGTGTATTCCGGTTTATCGCATTGCTGAAGAATTGGAGGAAAAATACAGCCATGTAAAGATTTATGATATGGAATATGATAATCCTGAATCGTACTTTTTTCATGCTCTTCCTGAGGTCAGCGATCTTATGGAAATTCCGTTTACCCTTTATTACAAAAATGGTGAAGTTGTAAAAGCAACAGCAGGTCTACAAACTAAAAATCAAATCACTGCAATTCTCGATAAAGAATTTGCAGCACCCGTTAACGCATAATATATCACAACAAGTTCAAGAAGTAAAAATTTAAATCAAAATAAAATGCAAACAACATTAATCGTAATCGGAGTTATAATAGTCGCAGTATTTGTTTTTCGTTACATCGCAATGGGACAAATGAAAAACACGCCATTGGTAGCCGACCATGCCAAAGTATTGACGCTTACCGAACAGAATTTTCAACAGCAAACAAAAAATAAAGTGGTGTTGATCGATTTTTGGGCAAGCTGGTGCGCCCCCTGCCGCATGATGGCACCTGTTTTAAACGACGTAGCTACCGAATTGAAAGGTAACTCGCATGTTGGTAAGGTCGACATTCAGCAATACCAATCGCTGGCCAATAAATTCAAGGTAAGAAACATTCCAACCATGATCCTGCTTAAAAATGGAGCAGAGGTCAACCGTTTTGTGGGTGTCAAATCGAAAGAATTTTTACTGAAAGAAATTGCAAAAGTGGGATAATAAACTTTCAAAAGTACGTCATGCTGAACTTGTTTCAGCATCCCAAATATAGATGAGACCCTGAAACAAGTTCAGGGTGACTGGATGAAGATAGGTTGATATTGAATAATAAGAGATAAATAAAATTCACAAAATAAAACAATTAAAAACATGGAAAAGATAATCATTATAGGGGGTGTGGCAGCAGGAGCAACTGCGGCAGCCAAAGTGCGCCGCATTTCTCCGACTGCGCAAATTACAATGCTCGAAGCCGGACCAGACATTTCGTTCGTCAATTGCGGATTGCCATATTACATTGGAGGTGACATCAAAAGCCGTTCGAAACTGATTCTACAGAGTCCTGAAAGTTTCAAAGAGCAATACGATGTTGAAGT
>JBBQXI010000041.1:0-14863 GCA_038209805.1 Bacteroidales bacterium
ATGATGGACACATCGGTCACAAGTGTAATCTCAACTTGTATGAGTCTTGGGTTGTTCGTGTCAATCAATCAGCGTTTGGATGCTGAAACGATGGCTGTTGTGGCTGACGAATTTGGTTTTAAAGTAGAATTTGTAAGTGCCGAAATTCAGGTTGCAATTGAAGAAGAACCTGATACGGAAGACCAGTTATTACCAAGAGCACCAATTGTTACCGTAATGGGACACGTTGACCATGGTAAAACTTCGTTGCTTGACCACATTCGCAGTACAAATGTAATTGCGGGTGAAGCTGGAGGTATTACCCAGCACATTGGAGCTTACAATGTCAAACTGAAAGACGGACGCAAAATCACATTCCTCGACACACCAGGTCACGAAGCCTTTACTGCGATGCGTGCCCGTGGTGCTCAGGTAACCGATATTGCGATTATTATTGTGGCTGCCGATGATAACATCATGCCTCAGACCGTTGAAGCAATCAACCATGCTCAGGCAGCAAATGTTCCAATCATCTTTGCAATTAACAAAATAGATAAAGCGGGAGCAAATCCTGAAAAGATAAAAGAAAAATTAGCAGGGATGAACTTCCTTGTTGAAGACTGGGGCGGAAAATACCAGAGTCAGGACATATCGGCTAAAAGCGGATTAAATGTTGATTTGTTGCTCGAAAAAGTATTGCTCGAAGCCGAAATGCTCGAATTGAAAGGTAATCCTGACAAACGTGCTACCGGAACTGTTATTGAGTCAACCCTCGATAAAGGTCGTGGATATGTAGCCACAGTACTCGTACTAAACGGATCATTAAAAGTTGGCGATGTGCTATTAGCTGGTCAATACTATGGTCACGTTAAAGCCATGTTCAACGAGCGAAACCAAAAGGTTACTGTTGCCCTTCCTGGTGAACCGGTAATTATTCTTGGATTGGACGGAGCGCCACAGGCAGGTGATAAATTCAATGTAATGGAGAATGAGCGTGATGCACGTAACATTGCCAATAAACGTGAACAGCTCGCCCGCGAACAAGGATTACGTACTCAAAAACATATTACGCTGGATGAAATTGGCCGTCGTATTGCGATTGGCAACTTCCAGGAACTGAACCTGATTGTGAAGGGTGACGTGGATGGATCAATCGAAGCACTTTCTGATTCGTTGATTAAACTGTCGACTGAAGAAATTCAGGTTAATGTGATCCATAAAGCAGTTGGTGCGATTTCCGAATCGGATATTATGCTTGCAACCGCTTCGAATGCAATCATTGTTGGATTCCAGGTGCGTCCTTCGGTAAGTGCCCGTAAAATTGCCGAGAAAGAACAAATAGATATTCGTTTGTATTCAATCATTTATGATGCAATCAACGAAATAAAAGCAGCAATGGAAGGTATGCTTTCTCCTGAAATACGGGAAGAAATTACCGGAACTGCTGAAGTTATGGAAGCATTCGATATTACCAAGGTCGGTACTATTGCCGGATGCATCGTTCGCGACGGGAAAATTATCAGGAAAGATAAGGTTCGTGTTATCCGCGATGGAATTGTAATCTATACCGGAACTTTAGGATCGCTCAAACGATTCAAAGATGATGTAAAAGAAGTCAACAAGGGTTATGAATGCGGCTTGAATATTGACAATTACAACAATGTGAAAGCAGGCGACTTTATTGAAGCCTTTACTTTAACAGAAGTTGCCAAAACGCTCTAGTTCAGCAACCAAAATTCTCTCATAAATCAAAAAGCCTGCTTTATACAAAGCAGGCTTTTTTTCTTGGATCACTTATCTGATCCGGAATAAAATTAGAAAATAGGCTGTCATTCGTGGACAGCCATATGTTTTTTAAGCTTCAAGCATTGCTTGATATTCTGATGCACTTAATAAATCACCAAGTTCGTCCTGATTCGATATCGCTATTTTAATTAACCAACCCTGTCCGTATGGATCTTTGTTTACGAGTTCCGGAGAAGCTTCAAGAGCTGGATTGAATTCAACCACTTCGCCGCCTACAGGCATAAACAAATCTGATACTGTTTTCACTGCTTCAATAGTTCCAAAGGTTTCTCCTTTTGCCAAAGTTTCACCTTCAGTTTCAATTTCAACGAAAACAATGTCGCCTAATTCGCCTTGTGCGAAGGCAGTAATTCCAACTAACGCAACATCACCTTCAACACTAATCCATTCGTGCTCGCTGGTGTACTTTAAATTTTCCGGAATGCTCATATGATAATTTTTTTCGGTTTATTCTGGATCAAAAGTAATACAATTTTTTTATTCAAACCTTTAACAAAAGTCAGTGTTATGCATATTCGCTGAAGTTTTATTAATTTGCGCTATTAATTTGTAATCCGATGTTTCAGACTCAACTTTCAGATTTATCAGCCCTCCAGGAAACTGCCAGATTGTTGCTGAATAATTTTCCAAACGATCGAATATTTGCCTTTTACGGAGCAATGGGAGCCGGTAAAACCACATTTATTAAAGCCATTTGCCATGAATTAGGTTCAAATGATTATGTGACAAGTCCTACTTTTGCTTTGATCAATGAATACTCTACATCAGATGGATCAGTGATCTATCATTTTGACTTTTACCGAATTAAAAAGCTTGAAGAAGCATTTGATCTGGGATATGAAGATTATATTTACAGTGGAAATTATTGTTTTATCGAGTGGCCCGAAATGATTGAACAGTTGTTGCCTGAAGGAATTGTGGAAGTCCGAATAAAAGAAGGCGATAAAGGCGTAAGGCTGGTTGAAGCTCAAAAAGTGTAAATGTTTATCCGGATCTGCGTATAAAAAGTTGGAAGTCAGTAGACGGAAGTCGGAAGACCGGACACCTCAGATGTTCAGCTTTTTTAAGATATATTATTCTCACAAAAGAAATTGTTATGGATTTCAAATTTGAAAAGCTGACCATTTGGCAAAAATCAATGGATTTTGGAGAAAGCATAAATACAATGGCATACAAATTTCCCAGGGAAGAAATATTTAATCTTTCTTCTCAAATAAGGAGGGCTGTAGATTCAATAGCATTAAATATTTCAGAAGGTTCTATCGGACAAACGAATCTTGAATTCAAAAAGTTCATGGGCTATTCAATTCGCTCACTTGCAGAGGTGGTTACTTGCTTGCATAAAGCAAAAAGACGGGAATATATTTCAGAAGAAGAATTTCTGAAACACTATGAGTTTGCTTTCAATTTGATGAATATGATGGTAGCATTTAAAGATAAGATTCAATGAATAGGATTATCATTTACTCATCGCAGTTGATGTTTTATATATTTTTGACTCCGGACTTCTGTCTTCTGACTCCGGACTATCCCAAATATTTTCCAATTTAATAACTCCCACCCATGACCGAAAAGGAAAGATTAACTGAACATTCCGTAGTTGGCTCAACATTTATGATGCCTAAGGAAGAAATGCTGGAAATCAGGAGAAAGGGCAAGAAAATCAGGATTGGAATTCCTTCGGACAAGGATAAGGTAGAGTATCGTGTTGCGCTGACTCCGCAAGCAGTTGAACTGTTGGTTTCGTATGGTCACGATATATTGATTGAAAAAGGTGCAGGGAAAGCTGCCAGTTATAGCGATGAAGAATATTTGGCAGCAGGAGCTGTAGTCATGGCTGACCGAAAAGAAATTTATGAATGTGATATTATTCTACGTGTTTCGCCTTTCGATGAGTCTGAGATTGATTTATTAAAGGGGCACCAAGCTTTAATCTCCGACTTACAAATTAATGCTCATTGCTCAGGTTCAATCGGGAAGTTGATGCAAAAAAAATTGACAAATATCGCTTACGAATATATGGAGGACGAAGATGGTCGTAAGCCAATTGTTCAGCTAATGAGCCAGATTTCGGGAAGCACTTCTGTCGTTTTGTTTAACGAATATATGAGCAAATCGCGTGGTGGGAAGGGTGTGTTGTTGGGCAGTGTAACCGGAATCTCACCCACAGAACTGGTTATCCTTGGCTCAGGTACTGCTGCTGAGTTTGCTGCGCGCGCGGCTCTTGGGATGGGCGCAATAGTTAAGGTTTTTGATGAGAGTATCAGTTCGCTTCGAAAACTGGAAGAGAAGCTACCGCAACGCATTTTCACTTCATTGTATTATCCTAAGGTGGTTCAAAAAGCGCTCAAATCGGCTGATGCAGTTTTGGGTGCAATGCCAATATCGATGCCTTCTCCTTTCCGGATATCGGAAGACATGGTGAAAAAGATGAAACCTGGTTCGGTGATTATTGATTTGAATGTAAGTCAGGGAGGTTGTTTTGAGACGACTCGATGTACCGATCTGAATAATCCATCGTACATTGAACATGGAGTAATTCATTATTGTGTTCCAAACCTTCCGGCGATTGTATCTCGCACAGCATCAATTGCCCTAAGCAACGTATTGATTCCTATTTTAATCTCTATTGGCGAAATCGGCGGAATTGACAATTACATTAAAAGCTCGAAGAGTTTCCGAAAGGGCGTTTATGTGTACAATGGAATTTTGACCAACTCAAATCTGTCTGAAAAGTTCAATATTCCTTATAAAGACATCGATCTGTTATTGGCGGTATATTAGTGATCAATTCATATTCTTGTGGAGAAATAAAGGATTGATCGGTCTTGATTCTTTTTTGTCCTCAAGCCGGACTGGCTCTTACTTTTCCATTCGATGAAAAGTAAGCAAAAATCTTGTAAAAAGAACCCTCTGCCGGGCGTTTTGACAGCTCTCGCACTCGCTCCGATCAATCGTTTCTTCAAATTTGAAGATTGGTGCTTCAGTCCAATTTGTTCATGATTTTCTGCAGCTTTTTATTCTTCAGCGGCGGCGGCCCGATACATCGGTCTGTTTACTTTTTTTTGCTGTAGAAAAAAAGTAAAAGCCTGTCCGGCTTGAGGACAATATCCAAGATTTCGGGCCAAATAATCGTATTTTGAGTTGATATTTGAAAGCCGTGCCAATACCTTTACCCTCAATGACATCAACTGATCCTAAATTAGCTTTAGATTCAATTCGGAGAATGATTTTTCAGCTTTTTTACCCCATTTCTGAAAGTATAAAGCTGAAGAAACAACCTTTCCCTTTATGAATTAAGTGGGAAAAAGTTGATTCTTCAAATGTGTAATCAGGGTTGAATTAGGAAACGACTTTCTATGAGAATTTAATCTTCAACCAACAATAGCATAGAGATTCCTGAAACTTCAATTTCAGTTCCTGAAAAGTATTCTGTGCTTTCCAAATTAATGGTAGTATCACGAGCTACAACTCTCCATGGAATATGATCAGCCAGTTTAAAGGTAATTGGTTGACGGTTGCCATTAAAAACCAATAAGATGGTTCGCCATTTGTCTTCATTGGCATGATTTACCAACACATATGAGGCGACTCCTGGTTGATAATCAGACGAGAAAATAAGATGTTTCCGAATCTGGTCGGCAGAAATCATTCGGAAAGCCGAATGTGTTTTTCGCAGATTGATGAGCGCCTGATAATACTGGAATATTTGATTGTAGGTCTTTTTTCGTTTCCAATCGATCTGATTGATTCGATCAGACGATTTGTACGAATTATGGTCGCCTTGTTTCGAGCAGGCCATCTCAGATCCTGCATGCAAAAATGGAATTCCCTGAGAAGTAAGCACCAAAGCCCCAGCCAGCAAAATCATACGGCTAATTTCTTCCTCATTCGCTTCCGGACAGCTTAGAGCCAACTTGTCGTATAAGGTAAAATTATCGTGGCACGAGGCATAATTAACACATTGCCAAGGTTCTGTAGCCCACGGCGATTTGGAACTTTCAACATAGCCGTAAACTATTTGAGGATGGAAGCAGGCTCCTGCAATACCAAACTTGATGTTTTCCTCCTGAATGGTTTTCCCACTAACGAATCCTTTGCTCTTAGTATCAAAACTATTTCCTTTTAACCCATCACGAAAATCGTCGTTAAAAACAGCAACCCGATATAGTCGTGATACATTTGTTTTCACGGCCCGCCAGGTTTCATTCATCGGACTTTTGTCGGCTGCCCAACCTTCGCCATACAAAAGGATTGACGGTGAAATACTATCCATCCGGGCTCTGATCTGGTTCATAGTTTCCAGATCATAAATTCCCATCAGGTCGAACCGAAACCCATCGGCATGAAATTCGGTAGCCCAATAATAGAGCGAATCGATAATGAATTTATGAACCATTCCACGTTCGGTGGCCATTTCGTTCCCGCATCCGCTGGCATTCGAGAATGTTCCATTTGATTTCTGGCGGTAATAATATCCGGGTACCGTTTGGTTGAAGTACGACCTTCGGGTATGGAAGGTATGATTGTAAACGACATCGAAAATGACGCCAATACCTGCCGTGTGAAGCGATTGAACCAACATTTTTAATTCAAGAATGCGTGCAGCGGTATTCGGGTTGGTCGAATAACTACCTTCAGGAGCATTGAAATTTTGTGGGTCGTAACCCCAGTTATAGCTATCGTTTGGAGCTTGTTCGTCTACCGTAAAAAAATCGTTAATTGGCAACAGATGAACATGTGTAACTCCAAGCTCTTTGAGATGGTCGACTCCAGTTTTTAATCCGTCAGAAGAAAGTGTTCCGGATTCGGTAAAGGCTAGGAATTTCCCTTTATTCGTTATTCCTGAAGATGGGGAAATTGAAAAATCGCGAACGTGTAATTCATAGATTATGGCATCAGTAGCCTGATCACAACGGACTCTCTGGTCATCGCTCCAACCTTCAGGATTTGTTTGCTCCGGATCAAAAATCAAACCGCGGTGCCCGTTTATCCCAACGGCCTTGGCGTCGATTCCCGGTGTTTCGTTTAACCATCCAATGTTGTCGTTTACCCTGATGGTATAAAAATATCCGTTTAAATCGCCTTGCAGGTTGATGACCCAGGTTCCGTTTTCAGCCTGTTCAAACTGGTCAATCCGAATGGCAGAGCCCACCTGTGCTTGCTTGTAAATACGCAATTCAACTGCATTTGCGGTAGGCGCCCAAATACGAAAAGTGGTTTGCGTTTTGGAATAACTAACGCCCAGGTCATTGCCTCCGTAGTAAGGGTACGACAAAAAATCATCTCCATTAAATTTCCATTCTCTCATCAATTTTCTGTTTTGTTTTTGTAATAAGTCAATAGTCAGTAGTAAATTTTCTTTGCATGACTATTGACTCTTTCCCTTTTCTATGTGACCAGGCTTTTTCGCAGTTTTACATCGTTCGATTTCCACTTCCGGCCTTCAACGTCCGACACATAAATACGTGCCCAGTAATACGATTTGATTTCGCTGTCGTATTGTAGAAATGTTGCAGTTTCTATTGGCAATCGGTGGGTTTTTCCCGGATCGAGAAGCAGCGGATAAATTTGCTGTCCGCTCACTCCGTTTAATTTAAATTTTCGTTTCGACCATATTTTTTTGTATTCCAGCACTGGTGCACTAATATCAACGACCTGATTTCCTGTATTCCGGATGGTCATAGTCAACACCTTCGGGTAAAAAAGCCGGTCTTTATCCAAATGAACCGACAACTGTATTTTCCTGAAAAAAATGGAAAGAAATCCAGAATTTCTACTTCGAAGAAACCGGAAGAGTTCGTATCCAAGAACAATAAGCAAAAGAACCGACAGTATAATGATAATCAAAACCAGAGTTTCATTATTAACTCCTGAACTGAATTCGGAAAGGAATAGGAGCGGATTAAACACCAGAAGCAAAAAAAACAGTTGAATCATGCGGTTTCGGAATTGATTCCCAAAAATAGAAAAAGTCCTGCGATAATTGCAGAACTTTATTCTTTTCAGGGATTTAAGTTACCCGAATGGAGCATAAAATCATCCGGATATTTTCTTCCAGGATTAGAAATGCAGCACTTCCTTGATCTTTTTGTAGCCGGTTTTGCTCACTTTAAGCTTGGTTTTGTTTTGATCTTTCAGGATAACGATGTACGATTCTTTTTCATATTGCTGAATTTCAGCAATATGGTCGACGTGTACAATGTATGAACGGTGAATCCGGATGAAATTTTTCGGGTCGAGGTTGGTCTCGAAGTACTTCATTGTTTTTTGCTTCATATGCCGGCCATCGTTGGTGTAAATCATCACATAATCGTCGAGCGACTCCACATACCTGATTTGGTCAACCGTGATGATGTGAATTTTATGCCGGTCTTTTACCACCACGCGGTCAATAAATTCTTCGCCTGGGCGGAAATTCGAAAGCTCCTCGAGTTTTTCTGTGTTATCTTCTTCATTCGCAATACGATGCTGAACTTTTTCGATGGCAGCGAGTAAGCGATCTTTCGAAAATGGTTTCAGTAAATAATCAACTGCGTTAAGCTCGAAAGCTTTCAGTGCATATTGGTCGTATGCCGTGGTGAAAATAATCTGTGGTTTAAAATCGAGGAGTTCAATCATCTCGAAACCAGTAATTTTGGGCATCTGGATATCCAGAAAAACCAAGTCAGGTTTCTTTTCGTTAATTGCCTTTACACCGTCGAATCCGTTTTCACATTCGCCAATGACTTCAATGTCGGCATGGTCTTTTAAATAGGAGCGTAAAAGGTTGCGAGCCAGTTCTTCGTCTTCAATAATAAGGGTTTGTAATTTTTCGCTCATGACACTGCTTGTTTTTGTGGTATAATAAGTTGTACTTCAAAGTTGGTTTTATTGTCGGTAACTTTCATCAAATCCGGACTGTTGTATATGATTTCCATGCGCTTCCGGATGTTTCTCAAGCCAATTCCTTCGCCCCTTCGCTTGATGGTGCTGGAATCGTAATCGTTTACGATGATAATTTTCAGGAAGTTGCCTTCGCAGTTACAGGTTGTTTTAATGGTTACCTGGTCGGTTGTTTCATAAACACCGTATTTGATGGCATTTTCATACAAGGGCTGCAAAATCATATTCGGAATTTCAGCTTCCATACAATGGGTATCTATTTCGAATTCAGCATTTAACTTTTTGCCAAAGCGAACTTTTTCGATGCTCAGGTAAAGTTTTATATTTTCCAGTTCTCTGGAAAATGAAACCATTTCCTTTTCGTTATGCATCAGCGAATAACGCATAAAAGTTGACAAGTTGATCACCATTTCCTGTGCTTTCTCCGGATTACTCACTGTAAGCGATGAGATGGAATTTAAACTATTAAACAGAAAATGCGGATTAATTTGCGATTTCAACGCTTGTAATTCAGCTTCACGGATCAAGGCTTTGTACTCACTTTCTTTCTTGATTTTTTCCTTCAGACTCTCGTAATAATTTACAGCATAGAAAAAGACCAGGTAGATGACGTACATAATATACCCCAGAAATATCTTAGGCGGCAGTCCGTTTTTCAGGTAATTGCGGTCCTTGACAAAGGGTTGATAAATTGCATAACTAATATAAACCCAAATCGCACATAAAATAGAAGCTGCAATAAGGTGGAAAATGATGAGCCGGCCAACAGAAAATTCTTCCGGACTGTTATAACGGATAGAATACCAAATACTTGATCCAAGCAATGGATATAAAACGTAGTTGGTTCCTGAATCAAGAAGCGAATAGACTAGTGGCACATTATACCAAAGTAACTGCAACACCAGGTTAATTAGACCTATTATTGCCCAGAACAGGGCATAAAATCCGAGTAGTCGATAATTGTGGGTTAGCGGATGTTTCATGGTTTTTAGAAGTGTTTTACTTCAATACCGCCAAACATGGAAAGTCCTTTAATTACAAGGGTTTTTGAAGGATCGTAATATCTGTCGTTATAAGTTTCGCCACGTTTATCGGTAAATGCGCCAAAGATGGTGGTTACTTCGTTCCGGACATTCCAATCCATCGGGATTTTGAAGCCACAGCCACCAAAAACGCTTACACAATCGATAATGGCACCTCCGGGTTGAAGACTGGCTTTCCGTAAGTCGAATTCAATTCCACCAAAAATAGAAGTAGCTTTTCCTCCGGATAAAGCTTGCGAAGTAACAAATATTTCGCGTCCGCCAAAAATCACAAAATCATCGAATGTATTGAAAGAGTCAGCATTATATGATGATTTGGATGATTTTGGATCGTCATCGGTAGGAATATTTATAATGGGGTCGTTTCCCCTGCGCAGTCTTTGATGATCGCGCTGTCGCATTAATATGGAAATACCAATGGCAACTAGAATTAATGGCCAATATATTCTTCGTATTTCATGAGGAACTGTTATTAATTCAGGAATCATGAAAGTTGCCCCAATAACGATCAATATGGTGCCGGCAGTGCGGTTGCCGCCAATCACCGAAAGAACGCCGACACCAATCAGGAGCATTTGCCAAGATATAAGCATGTCAGCCATCGATTCTGGAATCAGATTCAGTCTTTCAAGAATAAGGATAACTCCCACCACAATCAGTATGACCCCAAAGTAAAACCGTTTATCGCTTTTTCTACGTTCCATGATTTGCTTTTTTCTTTGTTACAAATGTAATTTTTATCAGTTTCGAATCATCCGAAGATCGGTAAAACAGCTAATCTAGTCGGTTAACCCAATCTTAAAGAGATTTCAGAATAGGTTTGAAAGTACAACTATTCCAATTATGATCAAAATAATTGGAAAAAAGATAATCATCAGGATTCCGGGAATGATCAGAAAATGCGGAACTATAATCACTACTAACAAAACGAGAAAGAGTGCCCCAAAAAACTTACGCCCTAGAATCAGTAAAATTCCGAACAGAATAATGAGTACCGGAACTGTTGCAAAGGCGGTCATATGGAATAAATTACCGAAAAACTGTCCGATTCCGGAGAAGAATTCACCAAATCCAGGAAGGTTAATATCCCAACCACTTTTTTTCAGAATCCATAAAATTCCAACAATGATGAGCACGTATGCCCAAAATGATCCTGAATGCCGTCTGTGTTCACAATGTTTTTCCATCACGAGTAATTTTGATGATGTAAATGTAATTCACATCAAATAGATGGGACATCAATGATCGGTCAGTAAAAGTTTAAAATCGGCGAATGGATTCTTTTGAAGTTAAACGGAGATTGGAAACGGTCATTAAGCGAATTGCAGCATCTCGCTGAATAGCAAGGGGAAATCGTCATCAGTCATTCGAAAGGTCGCTGTTCGAGAATTTCTCAATGACTATTTTCTAATGATCGTTCCCTAATTTTTGGGCTATCAGGCTGATGTAGAAAAGCTGAAAGGCGTGATAAATCATGATTGGAACCAAGAAAATACTTCCGGCACTGCTTCCGGCAAAAATGACTCCGGCCATCACCGAACCATGCATGAGCGATTTCTTCGAACTACAAAAAATTACAGTAATGCTGTCTTCATGGTTAAACTTCATCAGTCGGGTCAAGGCTCGGGTTAAGTTTAGAACCACAAAGAATAATGCAATTACACTTGCTGTGAGTACTATCAAGTCGAACCAACTGATGTTCTTGAAAATGCCATTCAGGAACGAATCACTGAAACTACGATACACCACCGAAAGAATGACTGATTTATCGAATAGACTCAGGGATCTCTTGTTTCGAATCGCCCAGCCTCCCCAGAAACGATGTAATAATAATCCTGTAATCACAGGCACTAAAATCGTTATGAAAAGATTGGCCATTATACCTCCGAAATCAAATGCTTCTGCCTGTTTTTCCAGAAAGAAACCCATCAGGAGTGGGGTAACCACAATGCCAATCACTCCGGAAATGCTGGCATTGAAAATGGCGCTCGTGATGTTTCCTTTGGCGATTGAAACCATAACCACTGAAGATGAAACAGTGGATGGCAAAGCGGCCAGAAAGAAAACTGCAAGCCACAAAATTTCGTTATCGGTGCCTTTCAGAAATGGGCGAAAGAGCAAAACCAAAAGAGGGAAAACAATAAATGTAACCGACTGGATAAGCAAATGCAATCGCCAGTTTTTCAGGTCGTTTACCAGTTTCTCCGGACTCAGTCGTAGTCCATAAAAAAAGAAAAGAAGGGCAATGCCGCACTGAGTCAGTACTTTCAGTTTGATGAAACTATTTTCTCCACCAATGCCGGGGATGAGCCAAGCGAACAGAATCATCGATAGTATGCCCAGGATAAACGGATCAGGAAGATATTTTGTTAGTTTGACTGTCATCAGAAGTTTTGAATCAATTTTTTCAGGTCTTTTCTTCTGACTTTTCCACTAATGGTTGTCGGGAAATATTCCAGAAAGCGTATAATTTTGGGTCGTTCGAAAGCAGAAAACAGATCATTCATTTGCTGTTCCAAACGATTGGTCAGGTATGGTTTTCCTTCAATAACAAGAGCCAGTTTTTCGCCCAGTTTTTCATCCGGAACCGAAGAAATTACGAAACGTTCACTGATTATCTGTTCCAATTTTTTCTCAAGCGATTCCGGCGAATATTTGATTCCTCCTGAAATGATAACTGAATCAGCACGCCCTAAAATCCGGAAAGAAGTTTCTGATTGAAGTTCGGCCAAATCGTTGGTTTGAATCGGTTCAGCAAACTCAGGATGATGGATTTGCAGGCAATCGGTTTCTCCGAGACTCACCGAAATGCCCGGCAGACAGCGGTAAAAGTCTGATTTCCGGACGCCCGAAAGTTCGCGAATGGCAATGTGCGAAGCGGTTTCAGTCATTCCGTAGGTGATAACCACACGGTTCGAAAGTTGACTGATTTGTGATTCCAAGACTGTTGAAATTGCCGATCCGCCAACCAGCAGATTCCGAATGTTTTGTAACTTTTCTATTCCTGAAGGCTGTTCCAGAAGCTTAAAAACTTGATTCGGAACCATGGCGCCAAAGTCAAAAGTTTCCTGTTTCAGAAAGTCGAAATCGGTAGCTGGATCAACCGTTGTCAGGTTCATTTGCCCGACAATGGCGCGAACTGCCATCATTTTTCCGGCAATGTAGCGACAAGGTAGACTCAGCAAAAGCTGGTCATTTTTTTGCAGTCCAAAATATTCAATAGTTCGGACTGCACTTTTTTGCATCACCGATTTGGGTAATTCAATGGGTTTTGGGTCGCCGGTGCTTCCAGACGTTTGAGCCAGAATAAAATCGGAATCCGAGAACCATTCGTTCAGAAACAAATACAGTTCTTTTTCCCATTCCGGAAGGGATGAATTGATTTTAATTTCTAAAGATCGATGGAATATTTCTGCTGAAGAAATTTGTTCTCCGTTCAGAATGATATTTTGAGAGAATGTCATTAGTTCAAATTGAAATTGTCAAATTATCGTTTCGGTGCGCTGCACCTCTCTATCTGCGGAATATTTGTAGAAAGATAGGTAATGAAATCAATCTAAGGTGCAGAGCACCGTGATAAACTTTACCTAATGTCCTTCTCATTTATAAATCGTCGTCCTTTAATTCATCTTTCAGATTTTGCAGGTTCCATTTTTTCTCCGGTCGAAACCGCAATTGATCGCCTGTAATTTCAAGTGGAGAATCGAAGTTGTTCGTAAAAAGCTGTCCGGTTCCCATGCCTTGTTCATTTTTGGCATTGAGGCTAAAAGTCCATTGTGCAATGGCATTCAGCCCTATGTTCGATTCGAGTGCCGAAGTAATCCACCAACCAGAACCATTCTTCTCCGCCAATTCGATCCATTTTTCGCAGCCAAAAAAACCGCCCTGCAAACTTGGTTTCAGGATGAGGTAGGCCGGATGGATTGTTTCGAGCAGTTTTTGCATTTCTTTACTGGAATTGATGCCAATCAATTCTTCATCCAGTCCAATTGGGATAGGCGATTTACGGCACAATTCGGCCATTTCGTTCCAACGGCCAGTCGGTATGGGCTGCTCAATGGAATGAATCTGCAAATCCGATAAACGTTTCAGGTTTTCGAGCGCAGTTTGGTACGAATAGGCGCAATTGGCATCAACCCGGAGCGTAATTTCTTCCGGAGAAAATTCCTTGCGAATCGATTTCAGCAATTCCAGTTCGGTTTCAAAATCTAATGCGCCAATTTTCATTTTGATGCAGCGAAAACCGGCATCCAGCTTGGCACGAATTTGCTGTTTCATAAATTCGGGTGTTCCCATCCAAATTAATCCGTTGATTGGGATTCCCTGCTCACCACGTGTAAACGCTGAAGGGAAAAGTTCCTGTTTGCCGCCATTCCGGAGATCAAGTAATGCGGTTTCAATACCAAATTTGATGGATGGCCAGGCATTCAACTCTTCGGGTGATTGGCTGAAATAGCCAATTTGTTCGCAAACCTGAAGCAACTTCGCACTCATTCTTTTCGGACTTTCAATGCTCAAATCGGGTAGGGGAGCGCATTCGCCAATGCCGGTGTTTGTTCCGTCGTTTAGAAAAATAAACCACGAATCGCGTGTGGTGTAAACTCCGCGCGACGTGCCTGATGCCTGCTTGAAGTTGAGCGTATGTTTTTGAAAGGAAGCCTTCATATTTTGTTCATTTACCCGATCTTATTATTTTCTTTTGGCGCAGCCTCCTAATTCCCCAAATGGGGGACTTTTGATTCTGCAAACTTAAAATATTTGTTCTTCGAAGTTCATTTCTCAGAGTTTCAAATGCCTAACTCCCTTCCCTATTTTGGGGACGGGTTGGGGATGGGGCTAACTTTAAGCGGATCGGCACATTCATTCACTAATTGCCAAATGCTTTTCTGAAAGACGGGATGAATCAATTCGGGAGCGATTTCGCAGAGTGGAACGAGTGCAAATTTCCGTTCCTGAATTCGTGGATGTGGAACAACCAGATTTTCAGTTTGGATAATCTGATCTCCGTAGAATAAAATGTCGATATCAATGATCCGCGAATCGTATTGGTTTGCTTTCCGGATTCGCCCCAGTTCATGCTCAAGTTGCTGTGTTTGCACAAGAACTTCTTCCGGAGAAAGTGGCGTTGACAATTCAATAACCTGATTCCA
>JBBQXI010000042.1:0-14782 GCA_038209805.1 Bacteroidales bacterium
TCCAGGGACCGATATCGCCAGTCAGGAGCATTGGGTTCGGGATAGGTTTTACCGGGAACCGATGGAAATGTCAACGGAGTATCAATGGAGCCAACATGTTCAAAAGTCCTTTCCAACAGGTACTTTGCCAATTCGATGTAATGTTTTTTCGACATCCCGGTGTATGGACTCAACTCCAGATCGGGATTCTGGACTTCAAAAGCTTTCTTCACGTGAAAATATTTAAATTACTAATCTGATTATCATTATTCTTCATTCAACTATTTCTTGAAGGCCAACACATTCCGTCCGAAAAAAGTCTTCCCTTTGAAAAAACCTTCTGCGCGGACGGGTTTCTTTACTTTATTCTATCCGTTGGCTGAAGCCAACGACAAAGGATAGTGCTACGAATAAGCAATCTAGCCGATTAGAGCGATATCCTTTGCCGTCACATTTATGTGATGGACAGGGATCGCCACAACAACTGAACTTCGTTCAACCCATTATTTATTCTCGTCGTGGCGCTCCAATCACTTTCTCTTGATATTACTAATTCCATAAGGGAAACGTTCCGGACGGCTGAGCATGGCGTTGGCCTGATCGTCATTTTCGAAACGTTCGGTTCCGGGATTCCAGTTCAATTTACGATTTAGTTTCATGGCAATGTGTGTAATCAAGCAAATGGAGCAAGCCCGGTGTCCAATTTCAGCCGGAGAAATAGGCTCTTTTTTGGTCTGAATACATTCGAGCCAGTTACCATGCTGCTCATCGCTTTTGTACAAGTGAATTTCGTTTTCGCCGATCACCGATTCCAGAATTTTCGGATCGCTGGCATCCAAAGCCTTAGCTTTTTGTCCTTTTGAAACCGGATCGCTGGACGAAGCAACATAGTCACCTCTCGATACAAAGATCCATCCTTCGGTTCCCTCGTAGCGGATTCCGTTTGGATACCCACCACTGGTGTACATGGTTATTCCGTTTGCATATTCGGCCTTGGCCATGAAATCGCCGTGAACATTCCACAAACCTGATTTTGGGAATTCGGCTACTGCCTGAATCGAAATCGGACCGGTCAATTCGGTATCCATTCCCCAAGCGGCTGAATCATAGTGATGCTGTCCCCATCCGGTGATCATTCCGGCACCAAATTGCTCGCGACGCAACCAACCCGGACGATCATACCCTTTTTGAGGATGAACGCCTATTTCAGTATAAGGTACGTATGGCGTTTCGCCCAACCACATGTCGTAGTTGAATCCTTTTGGTATTGGCATTTCAGCCGCTTCAGGACCCGGAGGATCGCCTGGCAAACCGACTTTTACGGTATGAAGGCGACCAATGCGGCCATTCCGAACCAACTCGGCAGCCACACGGAATTGTGTTGACGAACGTTGTTGTGTTCCTACCTGAAGAATAATGCCATTTTCTTTCACAATATTGGCCATAATCCGGCCTTCAGTAACAGTTAAAGATGTAGGTTTCTGAACGTAAACATGTTTCCCGGCCAAAGCAGCTTCAATGGCTGGTTGAGCATGCCAATGGTCAGGCGTACTGATCACCACCGCGTCGATGTCTTTATTCAGGAGCATCTCTTTGTAATCGTCGTACATTCTCACGTTGACGTAATTGTCCTGCCCGGTTTTCTTTTTGTAGTAATCTTCCACCAGCTTTTTTCCATCAGCCATTCGATTTTTATCGAGGTCGCTTACCGCAATATACCTGGCAACATCATGCTGCAAAGTTCCCGGCATGTCGTGTCCCTGAGCAATACGCCCACAACCAATTTGGCCGATGTTGATTTTGTTACTCGGTGCATTTTTTCCCATCACACTCGACGGGATAATGGTTGGTAAAATGATGGCTCCGGCAGTTCCGGCACTCACTTTTTTCAAAAAATTTCGTCGTTCCATAAGTTATAGTTTTTGATTAGGTCATTACAATTTAGCTGGAAAGTCATCGCATTTTAAATCGCCCAATACATATTGAGCGCCATCGAGGTAAAACTTCAAAAGCCGTGCGTCTTCAAAGCTTTGAGCATTGTGCGAAGGAGAAACATAGAAAACCCTTCCCTTTCCAAATCGTTTGATCCAGGATACATATTTGATTTTTTCATCAATTTCTTTCGTCTTTTTAATCAGCTTCGAGGTATCCATATACAATAAAGGTCTGAAATTCTTTTGGGTGTACGCTTTATTGAACAAATAAGGTTCATCGGTATGCACAAACGATTTTCCGCCAAATGCTTTCACCAAAGGATGATTCGGTTCGCACAATTCGAGTGTGACCTCCTGTTGCACCGGGTGATAATCGAAACTTCCGCCAACCATTTCACTGAAAGCCATTGAATTGTTCTGCATAACAATTGCACCATGCACAACCATCAGTCCACCGCCTTTTTTCACATATTCAATCAAGTTTGATTCAAGTTCTGCAGCCTTTTTTTTGCGCTGGTCATCAGTTAAGTTTTTATCCTGATCCAATACATCCAGTAACAAATCCCTTCGTGGTCCAACCGAACAATTGTTATTCAAAACAACGGCATCGTATTTTTTCAGGTTTTTCTTTTCGAACTGGAAAATGTCTTTACTGAATTCAACCTCGAAAGCGCCCGTTTTTTCAGCCAAAACTTTCATAACCACATTGACATGTGGCACAACCCAATGATCGAATCCCGTGAATAAACTAAATACCAATACTTTGTGATGTTTTTTAGTTTGAACCTCAGCTTTAGCCGGAGCCAGTTTTTCTATCTTTTGAACCCATTCATCTGTTAGGACAAATTCTTTCATTTGCGCTTTAACCGAACAAAAAGAAAGAATAATTGAAATAGTAATTACAATTTTTTTGTACATGGTTTAGTATTTGAGTTTTGGTCTTTGGTTCACTTTTTAACTGCACTGTTCACAATCGCAACCTGTGGTGGATTGGCAAAAGCCTGCCAGTAATTTTCAGCTTCTTCCGAAGTCATTTTCCCATCGAAAATAACCAATCGATACCGAAGCGTGTAGTCGTTGCCCTTTTCTATTTTCCAGTTTTTGTGTCTGATTGGGCAAAACTCGAAATACACATCGCCACGTCCATTCTGGTCTTCAGGCCAAACACGCATCGGTTCCGGATGCATTCGGTTGGCCGGAAAACTCATGAATAATATTCCTGAACGGCCTTCTTTGCTGGCTGATTCTCCTTCAATAATGCACCATCTAGCATTACTTCCATCCGCATTCTTACGAACTTTTCCTTCCGAAGTTAATACCGAACTGTTGTCTTTGTTCCATTTTTCAGTAGCGCGATACCCAATTCCGCCACCGTAACGATATGCAGCAAGCAAAATTCCTGAATCGAGCGGCGTATTTAAGGTACTCGTGTAATCGAATAGGTAGCGTTGATTGGCAATGTTCCAGACGCGAACATCAAACAATTCGTTCATGGCAACAGCGTCGCCACCCGGTGCGCCAAAATCGATATGCTCCTGAAGTGATTTGAATCCAGTGTAAACAGGGCCTTCAACCTGAGAAATCAATCCGGCAAAACGTACAGTTCCTTCACCTTTCATTAAATTCCAGAAATCAACCTCGCGTTTGCCGATAAAAGTCAATGTCCAGGGATTCCAGATTCCATAGTGATGATAATGGTCGGGAGCCTGAATGCGGGTCAGCACTTCGCCTTCCGGAGAATAAACCGGATGGATGAAAGCAGAGCGCTTATAAAAAGAACTGACTCCTTTGGGTGGATTCACAGTCTCAATCTGGTAACTCAGAATTGATTTTTCACCAGACTTCAGGGTTAAAGCTCCATCTTTCTGGATTGCGCTGATTGCGGATTTGAATGTTTGTGGATTTAAAGTTTTCCTGAATACAAAATTACGCTTGGTATTTTTGAGCGTTTGTCCGCTTAAAATAAACCAGACTTTGGCTCCGGCAGCAGTTTCCAACTGAAAAGGAACTGCAGTTTCGGCCTTCCCTATGATTTCGAAAAGCGCCAGTTTCAATGAATCAGTATTGTAATTCAACTCGTCAATTGACAGACTAACCGGGCAATCGGTGCGGTCGGTATTCCCAGCTGAAACTTCAAATTTCAGAATATCTTGAGCAGAAACAGACAACGAAAAAAGCGATATCAGAAGAAATAAAAATTGCTTACGAAATGTCGGCAGCTTGTTTTTGTCCGTTAGGACATGAATGTCAATAGAGGAATGAACCATCGTCAACATTTGTCCGTTAGGACATTGACCTAACATTGTTAATTCCCTACGGGAAATAAATTGCCATCCGATAAATTCTATTGACATGAATCTCCTACGGAGAAGATTTATATAATCGATGAAAATTATTTTCATATTATTGGTTTTCCAGTTTTTGAATGGTTTCAATAAATGCCTGCATATTTTCGGTTGAAACGTTCTGCGGAACTCCGCCACCACACGACCAAATAATACCTTTTTTATCCAGAACTTCATCCCACATTTGTTCGGTTTGTGCAATAACTTCTTCAGGAGTTGCCACCATCAATACATCTCTTGGAGGCAAATTCCCGAGCAGCGCCACTTCCGGTCCGGCCAGTTCGCGTATTTCATTAATGGAATGTTCGAAGCTGAAATTAAACAGGTTAACACCAATTTCTTTCAGGAAAGGCGTGCTAATCAATCCTTGCGCATCGTTGTGAAAGAAACGTACTTTAGTTTCGAAAGCTGCAAAAATGGGTTTCAGGTACGGCACCACAAATTCGCGGCATTCATCTTCGCCCACAAAACCAACAATGTCGTCCAAAACCAAGATTCCCTCGATTGACGGGAACTGTTCTTTCTGATGGCGTAACCAGTCAACCGTAAATTCGGAAATCACTTTCAGCAATTGGTGAGCTTCGTCCGGATTCATCATCAGTGCCATCATAAATTCGGTAGTCCCCATCAGGAATGAAGCGATATTTAGCGGTCCACGGGCAATGGCAAATTTAATTTCGTGCCCAATCTCAAGAATAGAAGGTTCGAATTCCTTCAAGCGTTGAATAATAAACGGCAATAAACCTTCCAGTTTCGGGTTCGGCTTTTTAATTCCGGCAATGTCTTCAATCGAATGAATGGTTTTATCGGCATGAGGCAAATTGCTTTCGTACCAAACCTGCTTGGCGCCAAAAGCCGATGGCTCGCTGCACATCCCGTATTCCGACCAGAACCCCGGTAAAAAAATCGTATCCGGGAAAGTATCGATCGCCTTTTTATTGGCTTCGAACCACTGTTTGCCACTGGCATAATAATCGAGTGTTGAAATGCCTGCCCAACCTGGCAGCCACGGACTATCAATAATAAATCCAACAGGTGCCGGACCTTCGTGCTTTCGGTTGATGACATCAACCAGTAGATTCCACTGTTCGTTAGTCATGATATTTCATTTGTTGCGTATTTTTCACAAGTTGGTCGTTGCAATTATCTAACTGAAAAGGTCAATAGTCATTTGAAAAATATTTAAAAGGCCACTTTCCCAATGACAGATGGCTATTTCCAATTGCAAATCGTTTTTATTCCAGCAAATAGTAAGCAGAATGGCTAGCTGCTGGTAAAAATAATCTATTCAAATATAGCTGTTCTATGACAGCATATCCAGTACTATTTTAACAAGCATTTGTACTATTTTTGCGAAACACCAAATACAACGGTCAATGAAGATCATGCACGAACAGGTGAGTTTTGCCCCACGAACCATGCTGAAAGTCAAATGGGACGACTTTCCTCACTTTACCTATCCCTGGCATTTTCACAGCGAATTTGAAATTGTTTATGTACTGAAAAGTTCGGGAAAACGTTTTGTAGCCGACAGCGTTGAATCGTTTCAGGAAGGTGACATTACGCTGATGGGCAGCTATCTTCCTCATTTCTGGAAAAGTGATTCTCCAGGCGAAGCGGAGAATGCAAGCCGCGTAAACGCAATTGTTGTTCAGTTTCACAAAGACTTTTTTCGGGATGAAATCAATTCGTATCCTGAATTTCACAGCATCAATGAACTCCTGAAAAGAGCCGAGCGGGGTGTTCATTTCAGCAAAACTTCGGGAGAGAAAATCGGAAGAATGCTAAAACGACTATTAAAATTGAATGGACTGGAGCGGATGCTTTATTTTATCAAACTGATGGACACCATGGCGAAAACGGAGAATTACCGGATTCTGGCCAGTAAAGCATACCTGTTGGAGGAGCACAAGGAACTGAACAACCGGCTCGATAAAATCATGCATTTCATTAATACCAACTACCAAAGAAAAATCACACAGGAGGAAATTGCTTCCAAAATCGGCATGACAACTGCTGCCTTTTGCCGCTATTTCAAAGAAAAAACGGGGAAAGGTTTTATCTATTTTGTAAATGAAATGCGCATTGGATATGCCTGCAAACTCCTGATTGAAAATCACCTGTCGATTTCACAGATTTGTTTTGAGTGCGGATTCAACAACATTTCGAATTTTAACCGGATGTTCAAGCGACAAACCGGATACACGCCGGGCGAGTACCAGCAACAATTTATCAAGGCAACTGTTTAGAACGGAGTTGGCTTCTATTTGTAAATTCACCCATAGAGTTAGGTTGAGCATGGATTTACTAAATTTGTGCTAACGGCAACAACATTCAAATCTCAATGGCTAAAAGCAAAGACTATCATTTTTTCTCCCAATTAGGAATCACTATAAAAAATAAAGCATGGTACGAGCCTGCAAGGCGTGCCTTTTGGTCCGATCCAAACCGGCTGATGGCCGTTAAAGCGATTTTTGCTATTGCATTGCTGGCCATTCCTTTTATGCTGGCCGGGAAACCCGTTGTTGCAGTTACATTGGCCTTGGGAGCCGTGGCCGGAGCATTGTCTGAAACCGACGACCATCCTAAAGGCCGTATTAAATCGCTTGCACTCAAAGTGTTTAGTTTTGGTATTTCCAGTATGGCAGTGCAGTTGCTTTACAATTATCCGGTTCTTTTAGGAATTGGGTTGTCTTTGTCGACTATCTTCTTTTTGATTGTTGGAGGACTGGGAGAACGCTACCGCGGAGTTACTTTTGGGGCAATATTGGTTGGTATTTATGCCATGATTGGCGCTCCGAATAGCCCTGTCTGGTACTTACAACCCTTGTTACTTTCTTCCGGAGCTTTATTTTATGGGTTGTTGTCGCTGGGTTTGCTGTTTCTCCATCCCTGGCGTTTGCTCGACGAGCAACTGGCTCGTGGATTCGTGACACTTTCAAACTACATGAATGAAAAAGCCCGCTTGTTTCCCAGCGATAAAAAAATACAAGGTGAAATCCGCAACAAGCTGGCGCTGCTCAATGTACAGGTTGTTGAAGCGCTCGACCGCTGCAAGGAAGTGCTAAACAGTTACAGCAACGCGCTGAAAGATGACACTCCGCTGATTCCTTACCTTCGATATTTTATGCTTTTGCAGAGCTTGCACGAACGAGCCGCATCGAGCCACGAACGTTACGACTTGCTTAGTGAAGATCCGGCAAACCAACAACTCATGGAGGGAATCGGACAACTGCTAAAACAACTGTCCGAAGCAACGAAGAAACTATCGTACAGCTTACTAACAAAAATTCCCTATCGACATCCGGTATCGTTGGCATGGACGGTAAATGCATTAAACGATCAATTGGAAAAATACGGAACGGAAAGCAACCAGCAGCTTTCGCTACTCATCACAAACCTTTCCCGCTCAAACACTTCGCTGCAAAACCTGAACGACGAACACCAGCGAAGCCTGACTCCAAGGTTGGCAAAAGACGACCGCACTTTGTTGCAGCGGTTAAAAGATCAGCTTCATTGGGAAAATCCCCGACTGAGACATGCCATTCGGTTAAGCTTGTGTTTCCTGATTGGATTTACAATCGCCAGAGTCTTCGATTTGTCGAAAGGAGAATGGATTGTATTGACCAGTTTGTTTGTTTGCCAGCCAAGTTATAGTCAGACACGTCGCAAACTCGAACAACGCATATTGGGAACTCTTACTGGAGTTGTGGCTGCGGTTATCCTGATCAGGTTATTGCCCACATTGGCGGGACAATCGTTGTTAATGTTGTTCGCGGCATACCAATTCTTTATCTGGATGAAGCGAAACTATGCGATTTCGGTTATTTTCATTACCATTTTTGTATTGAGCGCCTTTAACCTGACGGCCAACCAAGGGGCTGCTTTAATGCTCCCACGCCTGGCCGACACCTTGATCGGATCGGCGTTGGCGCTCTTTACGGTGAGGTTTTTATGGCCCGACTGGCAATACAAGAGGTTGCCCTCATTACTTTCCGATACACTCTTGAAGAATTTGGGATATTTCCGGGCAGTTTTAGACGAATATGAATCGGGTGATACCGACGATGATTTTGGGTACCGACTTGCACGACGTGAAGCTCACCGTGCCGACAATGCATTAGCTCTAGCCTGGCAGGACATGCAGGTTGAACCAAAAAAACAGCAGCAGTTTATGGAAAAGGCATTCACATTAACTTATCTGAACCATGCTTTACTTTCCTACATTTCGGCTTTGGGAGCACATCGCGGACAGGAACGGACTAACGACTCTCAGTTGCTGATATTTTCTTCTGAAATTACAAAAGCCTTGCAGCAAGCAATTCAAAAGCTAACTCAAGAAAAAAACCAGAATCCGACTCTTATCAAAAACATGCTAAAGCAAATTCGCCTAAAAATAGATCAATCAGACAAAACGATTGCGAAACAACAATTTATACTGCTCTATAACATTGCTGAAGTAAGCGGTCAGTTAATCAAACAGATAGAAATCTTCAGGCTGGATGAAAAGGTACCCGGGCATGAATTGGCTTAACATGACAATCCTTCTGTTTATTCTGATTTGAAAACTTTATTTTTCTGAACTTGAAACATTCAAAATTAAATTATGACATACATTGAACAGTACATCGAAGAAAACAAAGATCGATTCCTGAAAGAATTATTCGGCTTAATTCAAATCCCGTCCGTCAGCTCAATTGCTGAAAATAAACCTGATATGCTGAAAGCCGCTGAATATTGGAAGAAGCTTTTGCTTGAAGCCGGAGCCGACTGTGCACAAGTTTATGAGTCGGACGGAAATCCGGTTACTTACGGCGAAAAGATCATTGATCCGTCGAAACCAACAGTCTTGATTTATGGCCACATGGATGTGATGCCGGTTGACCCGATTAATCTATGGAATTCACCTCCATTTGAACCTGAAATCCGTGACGAAAAAATCTGGGGACGGGGCGCCGAAGACAATAAAGGACAAAGTTTCATGCACGCCAAAGCCTTCGAGTTGATGGTTCGCACCAATACGCTTCCCTGCAACGTGAAATTCATGATTGAAGGCGAAGAGGAAATTGGATCACCAAACCTGGGCAAATGGTGCGAGCAGCACAAAGAAATGCTGAAAGCCGACATCATTCTGGTTTCCGACACATCGATGATTGCCCGCGACATGCCGTCAATTACTACCGGCTTGCGCGGATTAGCATACTGGCAGGTAGAAGTAACCGGTCCAAACCGCGATTTGCACTCTGGATTATATGGTGGCGCAGTTGCCAACCCAATTAACGTACTCGCCAAGCTAATTGCACAAATGACCGACGAAAAAGGCAAGATTACCATTCCCGGATTTTACGACCATGTGATTGACATTTCTGCTGAAGAACGTGCATTGTTGGCGCAGGCTCCTTTTAATCTTGAAACTTACAAAAAATCAATTGCTGTTGACGAAATTTCAGGTGAAGAAGGATACAGCACAACCGAACGCACCGGCATCCGTCCATCGTTTGATGTTTGCGGAATTTGGGGTGGCTACATGGGCGAAGGCGCCAAAACGGTGATGCCGTCGAAAGCATTTGCAAAAATTTCAACTCGTCTGGTTCCCAATCAGGATCATGAAAAAATTGCCGTTCTGTTTAAAGAACATTTCGAAAGCATCGCTCCAAAAAGTGTAAAAGTAGAAGTAACTTCGCTGCATGGTGGACAAGCTTATGGTTGCCCAATTACAGTTCCCGCTTATCAGGCTGCCGAAAAAGCTTATCTCGACACCTATGGCAAACGACCAGTTCCGGTTCGCAGCGGCGGAAGTATTCCGATTATTTCTACTTTCGAAAAAGTTCTGGGCATCAAATCAATCCTGATGGGTTTTGGTCTGGATTCGGATGCCATTCACTCACCAAACGAGAACTTCCCGTTGGAACAATTCTACAATGGAATTAAGACAATACCATTGTTTTACAAGTATTTTGCAGAGATTGTTTAAACACAAAGAACACTGAGATAAAAGAGATTCCATTCTTCGAAAGAGGGATGGATTTTTTTTGTTTTAAAACTATTAGTAAATCTTATCTTTACATCATGCAGAATGTTATTGACACCATTAATATGAAGGACACCGTTAAATGTTGGGTGGAACTTTATTCTGACAACCTGTTTTCGTGGGCCCTGCATAAAACCTCGTCAAAAGAAACGGCAGAAGATTTGGTGCAGGAAACATTTATGGCAGCCGTTCAGTCTTTCGGGAAATTTGAAGGGAAAAGTAATCCCAAAACCTGGTTATTTGCGATTCTCAACAACAAAATTAACGACCACCACCGCAGTAATTTTCGCAAACCAACAATTAACGACAACTCTTTTCTTCAGGTATTTTTTGATCAGCACGACAACTGGAAACCAGAAGAAACGCCAAAACATTGGGAAAACGAAGCCGGTAATCTTTTTGATGATGCAGAATTTCAGAAAACCTTTGAATATTGCCTTGGGAAACTACCGGATGGCTGGTTTTCTGCCGTCCAACTTAAATATCTTGAAGAAAAAAATGGTGAGCTTATATGTCAGGAACTTGGAATAACTCCTACTAATTTCTGGCAGATCCTTCACCGGGCAAAATTACAATTGAGAAAATGTCTGGAAATAAATTGGTTCAAAAAATAGAACAATGAAGAAATTAATGCAAATGCTGATGCTTTCGTGCAGGAAGGCGAGTGAATTGATCGATAAAAAATCGCTCATTAAACTTTCGTGGAAAGAAAACCTGCAACTAAATATGCACACTGCCATGTGCGATGGATGCAAAGCTTAC
The DNA here is from genome assembly GCA_038209805.1 of Bacteroidales bacterium. Lineage (GTDB taxonomy): Bacteria > Bacteroidota > Bacteroidia > Bacteroidales > Prolixibacteraceae > Aquipluma. The sequence goes on from JBBQXI010000042.1 coordinate 11,052, forward strand.
GAAAAGCAAAGCCATATCCTCGAAATCATTCTCCATAAACATATTCAATCCAAAGACGATTCACAGGTTCCTCAAATCGAAAATAAAGAATTAAAAGACCAAATCATTTCAAAGCTGAAATAGCTGTTTCTTATTTCTGAAGACCTTATTTTGCTCTTTACGCTGCAAATTCTTATCCTTTCTATTTACATTGGTAATCGGCAAAAACCATGCAGATAAAGGAATACAGCCACTTTCCCCACCACATTTCGGGCTCTCCTGAAATATTTCTTCCATTTTTTGTCAGGTTATCTTCATTGCTGCGACTGTTTGTTCGAAATCGAATTTTTAAACATCTAAAATTTAGCACAATGAAAAAAGTAATTTTTGCTCTGGCCATTCTTTTGAGCGTTTCTGTTGCAGGCAATGCTCAAAATCAAGTAAAGAAAGAAACAAAAGAACAACCGAAAACTGAATTGAAAGCACACGTTTGCACCGCTGGCTGCACTCCTGAAAAACATATTTATGCCCATGGTGAAGAAGGACACGTTTGTACTGATGCCTGCAAAACAGCCTCAGCGACTTCTGAAAAAACTACTTTAAAAGATCATGTTTGCACTGCTGACTGTACATCTGAAAAACATGCTTATGCACATGGAGAAGAAGGTCACGTTTGCACCGATGCCTGCAAGAAAATGACCACTTCTTCGGAAAAAACAGAGTTGAAAGATCATGTTTGCACTGCTGCATGCAAAGACGGGAAACACGTTTACGCACATGGAGAAAAAGGACATGTTTGTACCGAGGCTTGCAAAAAGGTTATGTAATCAATAAAACTTTCAGGATATGAAAAAGCAAACATTGATTACACTAACGGCGCTTACTATAATTGGCGCAGCATCAATTCAATCGTGCAAAGACAAAACCGAAAATATTTCGCAAGAATTCATTGCAGACAATAGCACGTTCGCTGGAAATTCAAGTTGGTCGTTCGATAAAACTTACAACGGGCCAGATCCCTTACTAGGCGCGACGGCTCACGTAAATAATGACGAAAAAGTTGTTCGTGAGATACGCTTCAAGTACGGTCAGAACCCAGTGAATTTAAAATATCCGGTCGGAACTTTAATCGTCAAACATTCTTACAATCCGGATGGAACCGTCAATGAATATACCGCTATGGCCAAACGTGGCAACAACTTTAATCCAAACGGAGGCAATTGGGAATTTTTCGTACTCACTCCTTCCGGAACAATTGCAACAGATGCTTCTGGAATGTCAATGAGAGGAGCAACTCTGATGAGCGGAATGTGTGTTGCCTGTCACTCGGCAGCATCTTCAAAAGATTATATTTTTTCGAAATAAATTTCACTCAAAAAAACAAACAAAATGGAAACTAAAATAAAACAATCAGTAATTGGTGGAGTTGTTGGAACAGCTATAATGACTATGGTTATGTTCGTAGCTCCGATGATGGGAATGCCCAAAATGAACCCTGCAGCAATGCTTTCCATGATGATGGGTTTTCCCCTTTCAATTGGCTGGATCATGCACTTTATGATCGGGATCATTTTCGCACTGACGTATGCTTTCCTCTTTATTCCATTAGTAAAGAAAGTAAACAACAACATACTCAAGGGAGCATTCTTTGGTCTGGCAGCATTCATCTTTGCTCAGATTGCAATGGCAATAATGGGCGCTATGTTAGGTGGAATGCCACCTATGGAAGGTAGTATGATGCTCATCATGATCGGAAGCATTATGGGACACGTCATCTTTGGAATTGTAGTGGCAGCTTTTGTAAAAGAAGAAGAAGTGTTGGTGGTAGCAAGATAGTGTCGGAATTATAAATTTCTGAAATTTTCCCCAGATTCCATTCGTTGAAAGATGGATGGAATTTTTGTATGCAGAAAATAATCTGCAACAAAAGTTCTCGATATGGGAACTTTTGTTATTTTTGCAGATATAACTTTTCGTATGGAAAGAATAATTGCTAAAAGTACGCTGAGAACCTATTGGGAAAAACATCCTGAAACAGAACAGTATCTGAAAACTTGGTACGACACGGCAATGTCTTCCAATTGGAAGACGCCGAATGAGGTGATTAAAACTTATACAAGCGCCAGTATTTTAAAAGACAGCCGAATTGTCTTCAACATCAAAGGAAACGCTCATCGGCTGATTGTAAAATTCAATTTTGAGAAGCAATGGATTTTTATCCGGTTTGTTGGAACACATTCTGAGTATGATAAAGTTGATGCGAATACCATTTAAAAACAGAGAATCATGAACATACGATTGATTAAAACAGAAGAAGAATACAAGTTAGTTTTGAACAGGCTTGACGTTATTTTTGATGCGCCAATCGGAACACCCGAAAGCGATGAAGCCGATGTATTAGCTTTGCTGGTTGACGAATATGAAAAGCTGAACTACCCGATTGATGCTCCTGACCCCATTGAAGCCATAAAAATCCGTATGGAAGAAATGCAACTAAAACAAAATGATCTGATTGCTGAAATTGGCGGGAAAAGCAGGGTTTCGGAAATATTGAATAAAAAAAGAAAACTAACTGTTGAGATGATCCGGAACCTGACAGTCCGGCTTAATTTGTCAGCCGGACTTTTGGTAAGAGATTACCAATTAAATTCGTGACAACTTTATTAATTGCAAAAAAAAGAACAAAATAACTAACCAATTATACCACACATGGCTAAGCCTCAACTTTCAGATTTAAAAGCGATCCGAATAGTTTATATAGCATTGATGCTTGGAGTCGCTACATTTCTCTTGATCGCTTTTGTTTTAATACTAAAAACCGGTCCTCTTGGAGGAACCGATCCATTCTTTGACCAAGTTTTACTGATCGTATCTACACTCATGGGTATTGTGAGCATTCCTTCTGGCATAATCATTTTTAAAAAGCGGACTGAAAACATTCAAGAGATGAACTTCGCCGAAAAAATCTCTACTTTTCGTTCTGCCATGATAGTAAGAGCATCAACTATGGAAGGTGCTGGGTTCTTTTTTGTCATTTGTGTTGTACTCACAGGCTCTAAAATTTCAATGATTGAGGCGATTATTGTTTTGGCGGTGATGTTCCTGTATTTTCCAACGAATTGTCGGCTTGCCGATGAAATGAAACACGACCTTCAGGAAATTGAACAAATCAGTGAGAACAATGAATTTTAACGTGAAACTCTTTATCTATCCAACCAGCTCTTAAACTCCACCACCCGTTCCCTTGCAACAATGATGTCGGAGTCATCGATACCGTCAATTTTTAGTCGGAGGCGTGAGTTAGTCCATGCCAGAATATTGGTGCAGGCAGCAATGGAAACAATGTATTTACGGTTGATGCGAAAATATTTCTCAGGGTCGAGCATCGGCTCCAATTGGTCGAGCGCATAGTCGATACAATAGGTATGTGCATGGCTGGTGCGAATAAAGCTGGCTTTCTCCTGACTGTAAAACACCAGAATTTCCTCAACAGGAACACTTTTAATTTTATCACCCACCTTCACCATAAACCGCGATTTGTAGGCTTTTTCTCCGGCGGGTCTATTCATTGCCAGCAGCTTTTCCAGGGCCAATCCCGGCGAAAAATGTTTGGCTTTTTCGATGGCTTGCCGGAGTCGATCTTCTTCAACTGGTTTCAGCAAATAGTCTATTCCATTGGTCTTGAAAGCTTCGATGGCGTAATGGTCGTAGGCGGTGGTAAAAATGATCGGGCAACTCACCTCAACCTGTTT